>NZ_JAYRVJ010000435.1:0-2843 GCF_041918635.1 Promineifilum sp. (SeqCode) | reverse complement strand
TAGTCTTCTTCATAGTTCTCGATGGAGCTATATTCGAAGCCCAGGGGCATGGCGTACTGGCCGCCTTCGACGATGTAGTCGGTGTCGGGCGTCACGAACGTGCCGCCGTGGTCGCTGAGGGTGATGGGGTTCTTGACGATCTGCTTGACGTCGAAGTCGCGCAGGTCAATGACGGCCACGCGGGCGTTGGCCTTGTCGTTGATGAACAGCCAATCGCCGTCGTAGTCGCCATCCGTCTCGCTGAGCGCCGGATGATGGGTGTCGGCCCAGGTCAGGGGCTGGCCGTCAGGCGTCAGGCCGCCCTGCGCCAGCACGTCCATCGTGCCCAACTCCCCATAGCCGAAGCCCTGCCACGGCTCGGGGGTAAAGACGGCGATCTGCTTCAGGATGCGCATGGAGGGCAAGCCGATGACGTAGACCTGGCCCGACTGGCCGCCCGACGCGAACTCATAGTACTCGTCGTGCATGCCGCTGGGGGTGTAGGTCTTGACGGCGTTGGCGATGTCCTGCGGGGTCAGGCCGCGCGCCTCGGCGATGGCGTTGATGTCCTCGGTCGCCCCGGCCACTTCTTGTTGAGCCGGCGCGCCCGCTTGCTCCGCCTGGTTCTGGCAGGCGACGGCCAGCACGGCCACCAACCCCAGAATCAGGAGCACCAATAGAAATAGGAACGGTCTGTTCGATGTGCGGGTAAGCTTCATTCCTCGTATCTCCCTGGCCGGCGCTGAATCGGCGCCGGAATAGATTGAGCCACAGTAGGTATAGGATACGGGGAATGCAAGGGCGGATCGTTGCAAAAACGCAACGAGCGCAACAAGTGTGGCGCGGGTTTCTTAACCCGTGGGTGCAAGGCAAACGTGCGAAGACACGGGATAAGAATTCCGTGCCACGTGGGCCGCGTTACGGCATGGGCAGGTCTTCGCCCAACGCCACCAACTTGTGCGCCTGCTTGAGAGTGATCTGCCGGCGGCCGGTGGCGATCCAGCCGGCCTGCTCCCACTTGCTCAGGATGCGGCTGACATTGTAGAGGTTCGTGCCGGTCATCTGGGCCAGGTCTTCGCGGCTGAGGGGCATGTCGATGAGCACCCCTTCCTCGACGCGCCGGCCGAACTGGCGCACCAGCCGCAGCAGCGCCCGCGCCACGCGCTGCTCCACCCGCTGCGTCGCCAGCTCCTGGAAGCGGTGCTGCATGGCCGCGAAACGCTGGCCGACCATGCGCATGCCGTTCAGGGCCAGTTGTGGGTGCTCGCGCATCAGGCTGTGCATCGTCTCGCGGCTCCAGCCGACGGCCACACACGGTTCGATGGCCTCGGCCGACAGGGGATAGGGCACGTCATTGAGGGCCATGACAATGCCCAACCCCTCGCCGGGGCCGAAGTAGGCGACGATGACCTGTTGGCCGTCGGGCGTCACCTGCGACAGCTTGGCCCGGCCGACGGTCAGCACGTAGAGCATGGTGGAGTCCTCGCCCTGGCGGAAGAAGTAGCTACCCTGGGCGAAGTCGTAGACGTGTCCCGCGCCGACGATCTGACCGCACTCAGCCGGGGACAGGTCCTGAAAGAGGGCGCAGCGGGTGATGACGGGGCAGTAGTCGGCCGCGAGCATGGGCCGATGATAGCACATGATGAGAGACCTGACAGGTAGGCAGCCACAAGTGCAACCCACTTCCAAAAGTGGATCGCACTTAAGACGCCAAGCTTGACACGCCCCCACCATCATACTAATATCTAGTCAGGGATTGCGCGTCACGCGCGGTCGTTTGCTGTCCATATCCGTCACATCGTAGCAAGGAGTAGCTCACTATGCAGTTCACCGCACGTCGTTCCCCTTGGTGGATGGCCGGCCTGGTCCTGGCCGTCATCCTGTTGTTGGCCATCGGCGGCCAACCCGCTCAGGCCCAGGACGCCCAATGGTTGGGCCTCTTCTGGAACAACCGCAACCTCTCCGGCGAGCCCGCGCTCACCCGTTGGGAAAACAGCATCGACTTCGACTGGATGGGCGGCTCCCCCGATCGCGCCATCGACAACGATAACTTCTCGGCCCGCTGGACGCGGCGCGTCCAGTTCGACGCCGGCAATTACCGTTTCTTCGCCACGATGGACGACGGCATGCGCGTCTGGCTCAACAATGAGTTGATCATTGACGGCTGGCGCGACAGCCAGGAACACACGATGACCGTCGACCGCTTCGTGCCCGCCGGCGTCCATAACCTGCGGGTCGAGTTTTTCGAGGCGGGCGGCATGGCCGTGGCCCGCTTCCGCTGGGAGTTGATCGGCTCGAACAACGCCGGCCCCATCTTCCCCAACTGGCGCGCTGAATACTTCAACACGCCCAACCTGGTCGGCGCGCCCGTCCTCGTCCGCGACGACCGCTACCTGAACCAGTCCTGGGCCGGCTCGCCTGGCCCCGGCGTCAATGAAGACTTCTGGTCGGCCCGCTGGACGCGCGTCGTCCGGGGCGCGCCCGGCTTCTACAACATCATTCTGACCAGCGACGACGGCTCGCGGTTGTGGATCAACAACCAGTTGGTCATCGACAACTGGCGCGACCAGACTACGACCGAGTCGGCGCTGAACTTCTGGAACAGCGGCAACGATCTCAGCGTACGGGTCGAATTCTACGACAGCTTCGGCCCGGCCAGCATCCGCGTTGACCTCATCCCGCTGGGCGGAGGCGGGGGCGTGACCCCACCGACGGCCGGCAACTGCGGCGTCGCGCCGACGGGCATGCAGGCGATGGTGACGTCGACCGCGCAGTTGAATGTGCGCGCCCTCCCCGGCACTGACAGCGCGATCGTCACCCGGCTCGCGCCGTGCACCATCGTGCCCCTGACCGGCTTCCGCAAC
>NZ_JAYRVJ010000434.1:0-1587 GCF_041918635.1 Promineifilum sp. (SeqCode) | reverse complement strand
CTACCTCTGACAATGTCAACCTGGCTGTGCTCCATGGGTGTCAGTCTTGGCGGTGTGCAGCGCAGGTTGACGCGCGCGTGGCCGGTGGTGACTGACCTGGAGACTCGTGACAAACTGGTGCACGGCGGGATCGGTTGCCAGGACGCGCGACTCGGCGGAAGGCATGGGGCCAGGCGCGGGCAGGCCTTCCTGCTGATAGACCGTCGCGAGCGCCGGGATGCCTCGAGTCCGCTGACCGGTCCCATACGCCGCCGCCCGGGGGGTGCCGGGGGGTGGCCCGCTCTGGCGGCGTTGACCAGTGGCGCGTCGCCGGAGGCGGGCGAGCTTCTCCTGGGTGGCCCGAGGCACCGCATAGCGATAGGGTTCGCCGGAGCGGAGCACGTGCCAGGCGAGGGTGACGAGCTTGCGGGCCGCGGCGACGATGGCGATGTTGCGATTTTTGCGGCGCTGGAGTTTGCGGACGAAGGCCCCAAGGGGGCCGGGGTGCCGGTCCAGATGTTGGGCGGCCTGGACGAGCAGCCAGCGCACATGACTGGCGCCCTGTTTGGTGATGTGGCCGGTGTAACAGTGCTGGGCCGATTGACGGACCGAGGGCACGAGGCCCAGGTACGCCGCGAGTCGAGCGGGGGTGGGAAACCGGCTGATCTCACCGATGGCGGCCAACAAGGCCGTGGCCACGGCGACATCAATGCCGGGCAACGTGAGCAAGAGCCGGACGCGGGGATCGGCGGCCGCGTCGACGACCTGCGACTGCTCCAGCGCGGTCAGTTCCTGCTCGACCGCCGCGAGCAGGCGGCCATCGGCATCGACCGCTGCGCGCTCGGCGGCCGGCAACTCGACCGTCGTGAGCCAGGCCAGTCCCGCACGCGAAAAGAGATCGGCGACAGGACAGGGCAGCAAGAGCTGATGCAGCACACTGTGGAGGCGATTCTTGAGCCGCGTCCGTTCCGCCACCAGCCTACTCCGGCGGGTGGTCAGGCGGCGAGCGGCCAAGGTCGCCGCATCGGGAATCCACACCGGCGGCAGATAGTCGCAGCGCAGCAGCTGGGCCAAGACTTCCGCATCGACTCGATCCGTCTTGATCTTGGCCGTGGCAATCGCCCGGGTGCGGAGCGGATTACTCACGACGAGTCGCGCCGGGGTCTCTTGCAACAGGGCGATGACGGCCCAGGTATTGGTGGTCGCTTCGACCGCGACCGCATCCTCGGCGGTGAGCTGGCGGGCCCAGGCGGCCAGCGTCGTCCGAGTGAGGGGGAAGCGCAGTCGCGTACAGACGGTGCCGTGGGGATCCACCACACATCCCGCCACAACCGTCTTATGAATATCCAACCCAATAAACCGTGGCATACAGCCTCCTTTCACGGTGAGCGCAGGCGACGGCGGGGGGCTCCACTCGGCAACTACCTCTCCGGCCTCGCAGGCCAATCGGGTGGGCCGCAGGGGCGGTCAGATACGATCGCGGGCTCGCAGCCCATAGCTATACGCGACCGGCCCCAAGCGACGTGGTCCCCGCGCTCTCGTCGCCACCTCGCTTGCCCCAAACCCGATGCCATGTCTGTACGCGCGGTTACGGGCTCCTGCAAGTGG
>NZ_JAYRVJ010000433.1:0-2507 GCF_041918635.1 Promineifilum sp. (SeqCode) | reverse complement strand
GGGATTGTCGGCGCTGGGATTCACCACGCGGATATCGGGGTAGTAGATGTCGGCCGAGGGCGGCGCGCTCTGCACCTGGCCGTTCTCCCCTTCGACCGACAGGATAAGCGCCGGGTCGGGGGAGTCATTGCTCGACTTGCCGGTGGCGATGTCAAACGCGCCATAACGGATGAACAGTTGCTCCAGCCCCCGCGTGCGCAGCCGGACGACGATCTCGGCCGGCCACGTCCCCTCGGCCAATGTCGCCTCGAAACCGCCGATGCCGCTGACACTGGTCACGTCAATAAGCGCCTGCTCGCCACTCACAGTCACAGTTGCCGCGTCGTCTACCCTATCAAGTATTATGTCAATCACCGCTGCCTCCTGCCCGGCGCGGCAACCGGCCGCCATAACCAGTAATGACAGCCCCATCACCGTCAACCGTAGGTATCGTTTGATCATCTGTCCTCAGTAGCAATCTGCGTAATCTGCAAAATCTGCGGATTCTTCACTTCTTCTCTTCGATCTCCATCTTCTTGAGCCGGTACAGCACCTCTTGCGTCAACTGCCGGTGCTTGCCGCTGATGTCGGCCTGGATGCCGAACAGGACGATGAGCGTGCCGACGAGCAGCAACCCTGTACCCAGCGTCAGCGATTGGATGAAGCGGCCGACGCCGCTCTCGCCGCTGAAGTAGTTGATGAAGAAGCGCACCCACAGCGCCAGCCCGGCCAGCAGGAAGGGCGCGGCGATGTAGCTAAACGTTCGCAGCGGCTCGTAGAAGGCGTAGAGGCGCAGGATGGTCGCCGCCTGGGCCTTGACGAAGTGCCACATGTTGCGCTGCAAGCGCGAGGGGCGCGTCGGTGGGTTGGTCGTCACCGGCACGCTCTCGATGCCCAGGTTCAGCTTGCCAGCCTGGATGATCGTTTCCAGGGTGTAGCTGTAGCGGGTCAGGATGGTGAAGTGCAGCGCCGCCTCGCGCGAGTAGGCGCGGAAGCCGCTGACCGCGTCGGGCACGTCGGCCCCGCTAACGTTGCGCACCATCCAGCTGCCCAGGGCCAGCAGCCGCTTCTTCAGCGGCGAGAAGTGGGGGATGCTCTGCACCTGGCGGTTGCCGATGACCATGTCGGCCCGCCCCGCCACCACCGGCGCGACCAGGTCAGGCACGTACCGGCCAGGGTACTGGTTGTCGGCGTCGGTGTGGACGATGACGTCGGCCCCCAGCCGCAGGCAGGCATCGATCCCTGTCTGGAAGGCGCGGGCCAGCCCCAGATTGCGCGGGTGGCGGATGACGTGATCCGCGCCGCAGCGCAGGGCTACCTCGGCCGTATCGTCGTCGCTGCCGTCGTCGATGACCAGCGTCTCGATGCAGTCGATGCCGGGGATGGCGCGGGGCAGGCCGGCCAGCGCCAGCGGTAGCGTCTCGGCCTCGTTGTAGCAGGGGATCTGGATGATAAGCTTCATATCTCTAGAAACCGAGTTTCTTCCGATAAACCCGGTTTCTAGGATTGTACCAGACAAATGGACAGTCAATGAGCGCCAAACGGACTGTCAGACGGGGGCGCGGTTCATTATCCTACGTGTGTACGTCGCGGGTTTACAAATTGGTGCGGGGTAGGGGCAGGTTTCAAACCTGTCCCTACAACCACCGTCACCATGTAGGGGCAGGTTTCAAACCTGCCCCTACAACCATCGTCACCATGTAGGGGCAGGTTTCAAACCTGCCCCTACAACCACCATCACCATGTAGGGGCGGGTTTCAAACCCGCCCCTACAGTAACCCATAAAATTCGAGGTAATGAAGTGCATGGAGGTAACATGAAAAGCGTAGCGATGCTCGTAGTCGTGGGGCTGTTGCTGTTCGTTCTGGCGGCGTGCGGTGGGGCAGCGAGCGCTCCGGCCGAGCCGGCGGTGGCGGACGTCACGGCCGAAGTCGCCGCGCCCACGTCCCAACCGACCGCAGCCCCAGTTGAACCCACCGCCGCGCCCACAGCCACGGCCGAACCGACGGCCAAACCCACCAAGGAGCCGCCGCCGGAAGTCAGCCTGGCGACGTTGGTCGGTTTGTTCACGCAACACGACGACCAGGCCGGGGGCAACAACTGGCTGCTGTTCAACGAGGATGGCACCGTCGCCGGGCGACACGGGCCGACCTTTGACACGGGTCTCAAGGTATTTGAGGGGACGTTCAGCCTTGACGGCAACGTGCTGACGCTGATCCTGCCGGAGGAGTGTCTCGATGGCGAGCGGTACGAACTGCGCTTCGCTACGGCCACGCAGCTGCACTTCGACGTGCTCGACACAACCTGCGACGCCTATGCCGATGACTTTCAACGCCTCCCCAACTGGAAGCGCGTCGAACCCTAAATGAATGAACCACGGATTTGCACGGATTTGACGGATGAACACGGATTCAATCCAACGTTCAATCCATATTTATCCGTCAAATCCGTGAGAATCCGTGGTTCATTTATTCCGCGCGGCCGGCGAGGATGTCGTCGATCTCGATGAGGTGCAGCCCCTCCCACAG
>NZ_JAYRVJ010000432.1:0-4358 GCF_041918635.1 Promineifilum sp. (SeqCode) | reverse complement strand
GCCCGCAGTAGCGCGTCTCGCTCCAGCGGGACAAAGGTTGTCGCCAATGGCGACAGTAGTTCGGCCGGCAGCGCCCGCTCCACCTTGAAGTACGCCTCCTCGCCCACGTCACTATCGGTGAAATCGTGCCGCAAGCGGGCCAAATTCACGCCGTAACGCCGCAGCACCTCCAGTTGTCCGGCCGCCCACCACAACTGGCCGCGCCCCAGCGCCGTGATGAAGTGGGATAGGTCATGCCAGAACCACACGACCAGTTGCCGCAGGGTTTCGGCCCGCTCGGCCGGCGCGGGGTGTGCGCGGGAAAACACCGTCCCGGCCAGGATGCCTGCCTTGTCTACCAGCACGCGGAATGGCCCGCCGTCCGTCTCATAAAAGCGGCTCTCCCGGCCGATCACTAACTCTCCCTCCGTCCCGTCGGCCAGGATAAAGAACAGCGTGTCCGGCAGGTCGAAATCTTCCAGGAATAGCGGCTCGCCCAGTTGGCGCACGAACGCCTCACGGCCGGCGACAAAGCCCTCGTAGGCCGCGTCGGTCGTGATCACACCCAGGTCGAGGTCGGAGTAGGGGTCGGCGGCACCGCGGGCATGGGAACCGTGGAGCGCGGCGGCCACGACGCGCTCGTCGGCGCGGCAGACGGCGACAAAGCGGTCAAGCGTCGTGTTGCTCGGCAAGTTATTCATTGTCGTTTTGTCCGCCCATTTAGCTAAGTTCGTCTACATTGTAGCGGCAAAGCGACCTATAATAAACAGTGACCGACATGGATCATACGCACCGCCCCGACACGAAAGCGACCCGCCTGCTCGACGCCCACGGCGCGTCCTACGTGGTGTTGCCCCACACCCGCCCCGTCTACACTGTTGCCGAGGCGGCCGAACAGCGCGGCGTCATCGCCGAGGAAATGGTGAAGTCCATCCTGCTGCGCGAATCGGGCAGCGCCGGGCGCTACGTCATGGCCTGCGTCCTCGGCCCCGACCGGCTGGATCACCGCGCCGTGCGCGCCCACCTGCCCGGCCCATGGGCACGGCTGACCTTCGCCGGCGACGAGGAGATACGGGCCGTCACCGGCTACCCCAAGGGTGCGGTCAACCCGCTGGCCCTGCCGTCCGACGTGCTGATTCTCTTCGACGAGGCCATCGTCCACTGCCGCCGCGTCAACATCAGCAGCGGCGACTTGCTGGCCGGGCTGGAGCTTGACCCGGCCGACTTGATCCGCGTGGCGGGGGCGTCACTGGCGCCGATTGCGGAGAGAGACAGGGGAACATAGATAAACTCAACACGGATAGCACACAGATGAGACGGATTTCACGGATTGAAACCAAGCTTCTATCCGTGGAATCCGTCTTATCCGTAGAAATCCGTGTTGAATTCTTGCGCCGCGCGGAGGCGGGCCAGCCAGTTAGCGAAGCCCTCGCTGAACGGCCGGTACGCGTCCCCCTCGGCCACGAGCAGGCCGCGATGGGCCAGCGTGCGCAGTTGCCGCCCGGCCACGCCCTCTTTCTCACGCAGCGCCGCCGCCGGGTAGTGGGCCTGGGCCGGCGGGGAGAGGTTGTCCCACAGTTCCTGCCAGAACGGGATCGCCGCCGCCTCGAATTGCGCCGTCACTTCAGCCCGCGAATACTGCCCGCGCGCCAGCCCGTCGAACAGATACAGCCCGGCCAATTGCAAGAAGAACGGGTGCGGGCCGGCCTGGGCCAACAGGTGGTCGGCCGCGCCCGCCGGCACGGCCAGCCCCGCCCGCTCAGCCGGCACGGTCAGCAGGTCGCGGGCCGCCGCCTCGTCCAGCAACCCCAGGTCGAACGGCCGGAATAGCTCATACATCCGGCTGTGAAAACCGCCCTGGGCCAGCAAGTCGGCCGGCGCGCTGTGACTGGCGACGGCCAGCCCGAGCGCTCCCTCACGCCCCAACTCATGCCAGGCGTCGTACAGGCCGTCGTCAAAGACTGCCGGCCGCCAGATCAATTGCTCGAACTCATCGAGGAAGAGCAGCGGGCGGAACCCGGCGGCGCGCAGCTTGCGGGCGGCGGTGACAAACTCGGCCAGCGTGCGCACCAGGGTTACGTTGCCCGGCTTCACGACGGCCCACCACTGCGTCCAGACGGTGTTCAGCAATCCCGGCAAAGTGCGAACGGCCGGATCGCGGGCGTCCACCAGGGCCGGTAGTGCGCGCTCCCCGGCGGCGTGGCGGGCGGCCCAGCGCAGCAGCGACGAACCGCCCAACGTGCGCTGGCCGACAATGGCGACGTGGCCGCCCTCGGCCAGGTGCGCTCGCAGCAGCTCGGCCTCGGCGGCGCGGCCGAAGAACATGGCATCGTCGGCAACGGGGCGGCCGGGGGTGTAGGGATTGGGCGGCGGTTCGGCGGTGGGGGGAGCCGGCGCGGACACCGGCGCTCCGGCGGGAGTGGATGGAGCAGTAATGGGAACCGTTGGCGTCTCATCCGCCGGTGGTTCGCCGTCCGGCGCGCCGGCCAGCGGGGCCGCGCCCTTGTACGCCGCCGGCCAGCGCCAGGTGACGCCTGAATCGAGCGAGCCGCCCGCGCCGGTGTTCATGCGATCCAGCCAGTCAAGGTGTGGATCGTCGGCGGCGAACACGCGGGCGACGGCCGGGCCCAGGTCAGGCCGCAGGGCCACCGTGGCCTCGGCCAGCCCGGCCATGCGCCCCTGCCGCTGCATATAGCCCACGAATTCGCGCGTGCGGTCGCGCTGGGTCGCGCCGGGGAAGGCGTTGTAGGACAGCGAAAACTGTCGGCACAGCGCGGCTAACTCCCGCTCGCTCAGCGCCGCGTCCAGGATGTCGAGAAACTGCATGGAGTCCATAGGTTGGGCTGTAGTATAATGCTATTCCGTCTGCCCGGTAGCGTTGTAATGAGCAAGTTCCTCCCGAACAATGCGTCGCAAGCGCGCATCAAGATCGTCCTGTTCCACAATTCGGCGCAGTGCTTCATTGATCAACGTCTGATAGCCTCGCTCGCCCGCTCGTGCCTTGAAATACTCGATTAGCCCCGTATCCAGCATGATGGTGACACGCTGCTTGCGGGGCGCGGGCCGCAGCCCCACGCGATACGTCGCCCGGTCGAGATCCGCTTGCGTAACGGCCGGATAGTCATCCGGATCATCAAAGGTTGGAGAAGAATAGGCCTTGCTCATCTTTTTCTGCCTCGCGCATTGAGATAATTCGAATCTCATCTTCGGTCTCAGTGTGAACAATGACAACTACTTTGTCACGCAATAGCCCTAGCGTTACCCAGCGAACTTCACCATAGTCAGCGCGGTCGTCCTCAAACGTGAACGTTGGCCCCGCAAACACCTGTTCCGCGTCTGCAAAGTCCAGACCGCGCTTCTCAAGCGTGATCTGTCGCTTGGTTTCGTGCCAGGAATAACGCATCCACCAAGTATGCATACTTTTATGCACACGTCAACTGTCCCTGCGGACTCTGTCTCCCCCGCTCCCCCGCTCCCCTGCCCACCTGCTCCCCCACCCCTCCTCCTACTTGCCCCCCACATCAAATCGCGTACGATCCCCCTATCGGATTGCCTACCAACCGATCACCCTAAGGAGTACCATGTCTAATTTCCTCTCTTTTCCGCCCGACTTCGTATGGGGCGCGGCGACCGCGTCTTATCAGATCGAGGGCGCCTGGAACGAAGACGGCAAGGGCGAGTCCATCTGGGATCGCTACACCCACACCTCCGGCCGCATTGTGGACGGCTCCACCGGCGACGTCGCCTGCGACCACTATCACCGTTGGCGGGAAGACGTGGCCCTGATGCAGTCCCTCGGCCTGCGCGCCTACCGCTTCTCCGTCGCCTGGCCCCGCATCCTGCCGCAGGGGCGCGGGCGCGTCAACCAGGCCGGGCTTGACTTCTACAGCCGCCTGGTCGATGGCCTACTCGAAGCGGGCATCATCCCGTTCGCCACGCTCTACCACTGGGACTTGCCGCAGGCATTACAGGACGAGGGCGGATGGCCGGCGCGTTCCACGGCCGAGGCGTTCGCCGAATACGCCGGGGTCGTTTCCGCCCATCTGGGCGACCGGGTGAAGCACTGGATCACCCATAACGAGCCGTGGTGCGTCAGCATCCTCAGCCACCAACTCGGCGAGCACGCGCCTGGCTGGCATGACGCGGCCGCAGCCGTGCGCGCTGCCCACCACGTACTGCTGTCCCACGGCTGGGCCGTGCCCGTCATCCGCGCCAACAGCCCCGGCAGCGAGGTCGGGGCCACGCTCAACTTCGAGATCATGGAGCCGGCGTCGAACAGCCCGGCTGACATGGCCCTGACCCGCATCAAGGATGGGACGTACAACCGCTGGTTCGTCAGCGCCCTCTATGGCCGCCAATACCCGGCCGACATCGTGGCT
>NZ_JAYRVJ010000431.1:0-4938 GCF_041918635.1 Promineifilum sp. (SeqCode) | reverse complement strand
TGGGGCGGCCGGCCGGTCAACCCCGGCGAGTATGCCGCGCTGTTGACGGCGGCGGCGGCGGCCATCCGTGGGGCCGACGCCGACGCGGTCATCGTCGCCGCGCCGCTGGCCCCAACCAGCGAGACGGGGCCGGATAACCTGTCCGAGCCGCTCTTCCTGCAAGGGCTGTATGAGGCGGGCGCGGCCGGCGCTTTCGACGTGGTCGCCGCCAAGCCCTACGGCTTCGACACCGGCCCCGACGACCGGACAGTCGACGCCGCGCGGCTCAACTTCAGCCGGCCCATCCTGCTGCGCGAGCTGATGGAGGCCCAGGGCGACGGCGGCAAGGCCATCTGGGCCGGCAACTGGGGCTGGAACAGCTTGCCCGACGGCTGGAGCGGATCGCCCTCCATCTGGGGCCAGACGACGGAGGAACAGCGAGCGGCGTGGACGACGGCGGCGTTGGAACGGACGCGGCGCGAGTGGCCGTGGATGGGGGTGATGTTCCTGGAGAACTGGCAGCCCGACGCCGCGGCCGACGATCCGCGCTGGGGTTTCAGCATTGCCGGGCGAGCGACGGCCGGCGCGCTGGCCGACTACCTGGCCGCGCAACCAGCCAACCTGGCCATGCCCGGTTTCCACCTGGCCGCGCCGGACGATCCTGCCCAGCACTTTGAGGGGGCGTGGGAGTTCTCGCCCGAGTTCGGGGCCGACATCGGCCAGACGGGCGACCGCGTGACGTTCACCTTCTGGGGCACGGGCATCGGCGTGCGTGTGCGCCGGGCCGACTTCCGCGCCCGGCTCTACGCCACGGTGGACGGCCAACCGGCCAACGCCCTGCCGCGCGACGAGAGCGGCGCGATGCTCGTCCTGACCTCGTCCGATCCGGCCGAGGACTTCATCACCACGGAGTGGATTGCCCGCGGCCTCGCGCCCGGCCTCCACACGCTGGAACTTGTCGCCGCGCGCGGCTGGGATCAATGGGCGTTGAATGGCTTTAGCACCAGCTATCGCCCACCGCAGGCGACCCGCGTCCGGCTGACGTGGGGGTTGACGATACTGGCGTTGCTTTCAGTGGGTGTGGCGGTCGTCGCTTCCCGGCGCGCCGCGTGGGGCGCGGCCGGCGCGGAGCTGGCGCGCACCTTCGACCGCCTGAGCGACCGCGCCCAACTGGCGCTGACGGCCGGGGCGGCGGCGCTGGTGGGGCTGACCGGCTGGCTGACCTGGGGTCAGGACGCGCTGGGCATCTACCGGCGGCTGGGTGACGGCGGCCAATTGGCGGCCACGGCCGCGGCGGCGACCGTTTTCTACGTGACACCGTCAGTCGCGATCTACGGACTGGCGCTGGTGGTTCTCTTCGCGTTGTTGGTGTTGCGCTCGGCATGGGGCGTGGCGCTCATCGCCCTGACCATGCCCTTCTACGTGCCGCCGCTGCCCAAGCCGATAGTCGGCTATCGCTTCTCGCCGGTCGAGATCTTCACGCTCCTGACGGCCGCCGCCTGGCTGACGCGCGCCGTGCTCGACGCAGGGCGACCGCGGCCGGCGGGGACGGTTCGTTCGCGGGATAAGAATCCCGCGCCACGCGCTGATTGGGCGGTGTTGGCCTTCACGCTCGTCGCCACGGCGTCGCTCTTCTTCACCGCGCGGCGCGATGTGGCCCTGACCGAGTGGCGCGTGGTCATCGTCGAGCCGGCGCTGTTCTATCTGCTACTGCGCGCCGTCCGGCTCCGCGGCCGGGAGGTATGGGTTGTGCTCGACGCCTTTGTCCTGAGTGGGGTTGTCGTCGCGGTGTACGGGCTGTGGCAGTACGCGACCGGTCAAGACCTGATCACGGCCGAGGGCGGCCTGCTGCGGCTGCGCTCTATCTACGGCTCGCCCAACAACGCTGCTCTCTACCTCGACCGGCTGCTGCCCCTTTTGGCGGCCCTGTGGCTGCTGGGCAGCCGGGCCGTCCACGGGCGACGGCGGCTCCTCTACACCGCGGCCCTCGTCCCAGTCGGCCTGGCGCTGCTGCTGACCTTCAGCAAGGGAGCGCTCTTCCTCGGCGCGCCGGTGGCGTTGCTGGTCGTCTTCTGGGTGTGGCAGCGGCGGGCGGGACGGCGGACGTGGCCCTGGGTCGTTGGCGCGTTGGGCGCGGGGGTTGTGGCGCTGGCTGTGGCCGGGCGGGTTCCGGCGCTGGCCGCCCGGCTAGACCTGTTCGGGACGACGGGCGTTTTCCGGGTCAACCTGTGGCGGGCGGCGCTGAATGTGGTCGCCGACCACCCTCTATTCGGCGTCGGGCTAGACAACTTCCTCTATGCCTATCGCGGGCGCTACATCTTCGACGCCGCCTGGCAAGAGCCGAACCTCAACCACCCGCACAACGTCGTCCTCGACTTCGCCAGCCGGCTGGGCTTGCTGGGGCTGCTGGCCGGCGGCTGGATGGTTTGGGAGGGGGGCCGGGCGCTCTTCCGCGCGGTGAGACGGGCCGACGCCGAGTGGTTGCCGGTCGCCGCCGGCCTGAGCGGGGCGCTGGCGGCCATGCTGGCCCACGGCCTGGTCGACCACAGTTTCTTTCTGGTCGATCTGGCTTTCGTGTTCTACCTCATCCTGGGCATTGCCGTCTGGCTCAACGCGAACCCATCTTCCGAACCTACCCCATGAGGATGCGCTCTTCAGGGTAGCTCACTGCGGCCGGCGTGTTCGGCCGGGCGAGCGCGACGATGATGGTCAGCGTGCCGAGCCGCCCAAAGAACATTAAGCCGGCGATCAGCAGTTGGCCGAACAGGTTCAACTGCCCCGTCAGGGCCAGCGAGTAGCCGCTGGTGCTGAAAGCGGACACCGTTTCCACGAGCGCCATCACCAGGCTGACGTTCTCATGGGTGTAGAGCAGCAGCCAGGTCACGACGGCGATCACCATCGCCGCTCCCGTGACGATGGCGACCGCTTTATAGACCAGTTCGAAGGGGATGATGCGCCCGCCGGCCCTGATCTCGGCATGGCCGCGAATGAAGCTCGCCATCGCCAGCACCAGCACCGCGAACGTGCTGGTGGTGATGCCGCCGCCCATCGACGCGGGGGCCGCGCCGATGAACATCAGGACAATGAGCAGCAAACCGTTGGCCGGTTCCAGCTGGCTGAAGCGCGCCGACACGACGAAGCCCGACGTCCGGCTGGCGATCGAGTGGAAGAACGATAGCAGCCACAACCGCCCGACGCTCTCATCGCTGAACACCCCGCGGAACTTCAGTTCGGCCAAAAAGAAGAGCAGCGTCCCGACGATGATGAGCACGAGAGATGTAACGAGCGTCAGGCGCGTGTGCAGCGAGAAGCGCCGCCGTCGCCGGTAGAGCAGCACGTCGGAGATGACGGGGATACCGATTCCGCCCAGGAATATCAGCGAGGCCAATGTCAGTAGGGTGAGGGTATCGGTCGGAAAGCCGGCGGGGGCGGTCGGCGAGCCAGCGAACAGGTCAAAGCTGGCGTTGGTGAAGGCCGAGACGGAATGGAAAATAGCGTAGTAAGCCGCCCAGCCGGCCCCGAACTGCGGCGCCCAGTTCAGCCACAAGACCAGCGCGCCCACAGCCTCGATTGCCAACACGGCCAGCAGCAAGCGCGTGGTCAGGCGAAGGATTTGGCCGGCCGACACCAGGCCCAGCGAGTCGCGCAGCGATAGCCGCTCGGCAAAGGTCACCCGCTTGCCGACCAACCGGAAGACGGTGACGGCCGTGACCATGAAGCCAATGCCACCCAGTTGCATGAGCAGCAACAACACAATCTGACCGAACAGGGACAGGTCTTTGCCGGGCGTGATGACGCTCAGCCCCGTCGTGGCGACGGCCGACACCGCGGTGAAGAACGCTTCGTTCAGCCGCAGTGGCCGCTCTGCCCCGCTGATGGGCAAGGCCAGCAGCACCGTCCCCAACGCGGCCAGGGCGGCCAGGCCGCCGATGAGGCTCAGCCCGCGCTCGGCCTGGGCCAACCGCGGCGCGCGCGTGCGGAGCGAGACGATCCGGGTCAGCGGGCGACGCGGCGTCCCCAAGCCGCCGGCTTCGTTGCGCGGCGGACGATCAGACACGGTTACCGAACTCTCCCAGCAGCGCGGCGATGGCCTGTTCCGGGCCAGCCAGCAGCAGTTCGTCGCTGTGGGAGACGGGCGTCTCCGGGCCGGGATTGTAGATGGCGTCGCGCCCGACGAGGAGCAAGACCTGAAGCGCCTCGCCGTGGGGCGCCATCAACTCGCCGATTGTGCCCACGTAGCCGGCGCGCGGCTGCCATTTGACGACCAACTGATTCGCCAGCCGCAGACGGTCGGCCCTAACGTTCTGATTGGTGAGTTGGTAAGCCACGGCCCGCGCCGACTCGATGGCCGGCGTCATCACCTCGTCGGCCCCCACCCGCAGCAAGGCGCGCCGGTCGCGCTCCGACTGCGCCTCGCACACCACCCGCCTGATGCCCAACTCTTTGAGCGTCAAGGTGGTCAGGACGGCCTGGGCCAGGTCGCCGCCGATGGCGACGATGGCGGTGTCGAACGCATCCAGGCCAATGGAGAGCAGCGTCTCGTAGTCGGTGGCGTCCAGAACCACCAGATCCTGGATATTGTCGGCCAGCCGCTGAACCGTGGCCCGATCCCGGTCGATGCCCAGCACTTCGTGGCCCAACGCTTGCAAGGCAAGGGC
This sequence comes from Promineifilum sp. (SeqCode), assembly GCF_041918635.1. Lineage (NCBI taxonomy): Bacteria > Bacillati > Chloroflexota > Ardenticatenia > Promineifilales (SeqCode) > Promineifilaceae (SeqCode) > Promineifilum (SeqCode) > Promineifilum sp. (SeqCode). The sequence goes on along the minus strand of NZ_JAYRVJ010000431.1, from coordinate 301 downwards.
CAGATTCTCCCCGAACGAGTCGAGGCCGATGATGACGTATTCCCTTTTCGCTTGTTTACGCGCCATTGAATCCGTTGCCCTCGCCAATCCTGTTTTCTCCAGCTCTGGGAGCGCGCCCGTCTGAGAGGATGCTGAACCGGCGGCGGGCGCGCTTGGGCCGGGGGCAGGAGTACGCTACAATCCAACGGTCTTGGCGACCTCGCCACCGGATACGCATGCGAAAATACCGGCTGCCGCTGCTCCTCGGCCTGCTACTGGCAGGAATTATAACAGTGTGGTTACTGCCGTCTATACTGCGGGC
>NZ_JAYRVJ010000430.1:0-2676 GCF_041918635.1 Promineifilum sp. (SeqCode) | reverse complement strand
CTCCGTCCGGCTGGACATCCGGCGCATCCAGGCCATCAAGGCCGGCAACGACGTGGTCGGCAACCGCACCCGCGTCAAGGTCAAGAAGAACAAGGTCGCCCCCCCTTTCACCGAGTGCGAGTTCGATATCATGTATAATGAAGGGATATCGAAGACGGGCGACGTGCTCGACCTGGCTATCGAGCGCAATCTGGTGGACAAGCGCGGCGCGTATATTCGCTACGGCGAGGCGCTGCTGGGCCAGGGGCGCGAGAACGCCAAGGTCTATCTGGCCGAGAACCGGGGCATTTTGACCGAGTTGGAGAGCCAGATTCGGACAGCCGAGGGGCTGCCGCCTATTCAATAAGAGGGAAGAATCCGCAGATTTCGCAGATCAGGCAGATTTTTTGAGAGTCATCTATCGGGTTTGCGTTATCTGGGGATGCTTCGGTCGCAGGAACATTGAGCACCTGGCAAGGCTCAGCTTGCCGGGGAAGAGCAGTTTACAGTCGAACGTAGGCAGACGGCTTATTGCCACAGCTAGGAAATTCGCGCCGCGCGAGTGGCGCACATGGCACTTCGTGTCGATAAGGAACAACCCAGTCAGCTGGTCACGTCAGGTTGAAATTGCGTACAGGAACCCTGTGGTTTGAGATAGATAGCCGGCCGGCGAGGCCCCACCCCTACCCACGCCGGCCGGATAACAAGGCAAATCGAATGATACAGCACCCAGGCTCGCCGCCGAGAAATCGCCGCTACCCAGCGGCCTGGAACGCTTTGAATATGGGCTCCGTCGCCGTATAGCCTGCGCTACCTGCCAAGCGGGCTGACCACCCCAATTCGGGTGGGGCTTTATTGACAACAGATCGCAAGACCTGGAATAGCCTGTTCACTAGCCGTGGCTCTATAGCCACGGCTTTTTGTTTTTCGGAAGAGAGTGATCCGCAGATTACGCAGATTATTAAGGAAATTGGGCAATTAGGAATCACCAACACCGTTGCTAGAGCATCTTAATTCCTAATTCCTAATTCCTAATTGTTGCATGGGAACGATAACGGCATTGACGGCGCAGGTGAAGAATCCCGACCGCGTGAGCGTGTTCGTGGATGGCGAGTTCGCTTGCGGCCTGGCGCTGTCGGTGGCCGTGGCCGCCGGCCTGCGGGTCGGCGCGACGCTGACGCCGGCCGACCTGGAACGGCTGGCCGGCCAGGAGGAAGTTCACCACGCGCGCGAGCGCGCCGTGGGGTTGCTGGCGCGCCGGCCGCGCAGTTCGGCCGAGATCGCGCGCCATCTGCGCCGTCATCGACATGAGAACGGCGTGATCGAAACAGTCATCAACGATCTGACCGAAGCCGGGTTGATCGACGACGCCGCGTTCGCCGCCTTCTGGGTGGAACAACGAGAGACGTTCCGGCCGCGCAGCCGTCTGGCGCTGCGGCAGGAACTCGGCCAGAAGGGCATCGAACGCGACGTGGTCAGCGAGGCTCTGTCGAGCCTGGACGAGATCGACGCGGCGCGGCGGGTCGCGCAGAAGCAAGCCGGGCGCTGGCGCGCTCTGCCCGAACAGGAGTGGCGCGCCAAGCTGACCCGCTACCTGCTGCGTCATGGATATCCCTATGACGTGGTGGGCGAGGTCGTCGAAGAGACCTGGCTTGCCTTACAAACAGACAACGAACAGTAAAGGAGATCATTATCATGGAACTATGGATAGGCCTGATCATAGGCCTCCTGGTGGGCGCAGCGGCCGCCGCGCTGATCACCCGCTCGGTCTTGCAGCCGAAGGTGGACGCGCTCGTCGCCGCCACCGAGGCCGAGCTGGCCGAGAAGCGCGCCGCCACCGACCGCGAGGCTGAGAACATCCTGCGCGTCTCACGCGAGGAGGCCCAGGAGATCCGCACCGAGGCCGAGAAAGCCATCGAACGGCGCTACCAGGACCTCGCCCGCGCCGAGGAACGCGTCGATCGGCGCAGCGCCAACCAGGACAACCAGGCCAAGAAGCTGGAACTGCGCGAGCAAGTCCTGAACAAGCGCCAGAGCAAGATCGACAAACGCCAGAACGAATTGCAAGACCTGGAAGACGAGCACCGCAAGAAGCTGGAGGAGATCGCCGCCATGACGACCGACGAGGCGCGCGGTGTGCTCATCCAGCAGGTCGAGAAGGAGGCCCAGCAAGACCTGGCCCGCGTCATGCGCGAGATCGACAACCGCGCCAAGGAGACGGCCGAGGAACAGGCCCGCAAGACCATCGCCGTCGCTATCCAGCGCCTCGCCAGCGACCAGGTGGCCGACATGGTCGTGTCGGTCGTGCCGCTGCCCAACGACGAGATGAAGGGGCGCATCATCGGCCGCAACGGCCGGAATATTCGCGCCTTCGAGCAGGCTGCCGGGGTGGACATCATCGTGGATGACACGCCGGAGGCGGTCACTGTGTCCAGCTTCGACTCCGTGCGGCGCGAAGTGGCCCGCCGGGCGCTGGCCAAGCTGATCGTTGATGGCCGGATTCACCCGGCGCGCATCGAGAAGCTGATCAGCGATGCTCAGGAGGAGGTCGAGCGGGACATCAAGGAGGCGGGCGAGCACGCCGCCTACGAGGCCAACGTCCACGGCCTGCACCCGGAGATTCTGAAGACGCTGGGCCGGCTGAAGTATCGCACCTCCTACGGCCAGAACCAGTTGCAGCACTCGGTCGAGGCGTCG
>NZ_JAYRVJ010000429.1:0-3629 GCF_041918635.1 Promineifilum sp. (SeqCode) | reverse complement strand
GCTGCCCACCGGCATCAACCGCATCGACGGCGAACTCAGCAGCACCGTCTCCGGCAACGGCTCCGGCTCGGTCAGCGTGGACGTGGCCGTGCTCGACACCGGCATCCAGACCAACCACCCCGACCTGAACGTGGTCGGCGGTCGAAACTGCTCGACCGGCAGCTCCTACAACGACGGCCACGGCCACGGCACGCACGTCGCCGGCACCATCGCCGCCAAGGACGACAGCAACGGCGTGGTCGGCGTCGCGCCGGGGGCGCGGCTGTGGGCGGTGCGGGTGCTGAACAACCAGGGCTCCGGCACGACCTCCACTATTCTCTGCGGCATCAACTGGGTGACGGCCAACGCCGGCACGATTGAGGTGGTCAACATGAGCCTGGGCGGCAGCGGCTCCGACAGCAACTGCGGCGGCTCCGATGCCTACCACAACGCCATCTGCAACTCGGTCAACGCGGGCGTGACCTACGTGGTGGCCGCCGGCAACTCCGCCGCCAACGCCAACAACTACCGGCCGGCGACCTACAACGAGGTCATCACCGTCTCGGCTCTGGCCGACTTCAACGGGCAACCCGGCGGCGGCGGGGCGGCCACCTGCCGCAACGACGTGGACGACACGCTGGCCGACTTCAGCAATTACGGGGCGGACGTGGACCTGATCGCCCCCGGCGTCTGCATCTACTCGACCTACCGGGGCAGCAGCTACGCCACCATGTCGGGTACGTCGATGGCCTCGCCCCACGTGGCCGGCGCGGCGGCGCTCTACAAGGCCAACAACCCCGGCGCGACCCCGGCCCAGGTGAAGGCGGCGCTCATCGGCGCGGCCAACTCCAACTGGAACAACGCCGGCGACCCGGACGGTATCAAGGAGCCGTTGCTCAACGTTGATGGATTCTAACCATATAGGTTGATCCCAGTTCGTTCATCGGTCTTAAGGGCCGGCGCTCGGGTAAAGTCCGCGCCGGCCCTTTTCGCTCACTGCGACTCAATATGAGCGCAGTGACAAAAGAGACACAGAAAAGGCGCGAGAAATCCAGTATACTATTGGCTCCCATCCACCCTGTCGCGGTGAGCCTGACAGGGTATCGTAAGGCGCATTACCGGGACAAACGGTAATAGGAGAAAGCCACGTGCCGATTTACATGGATCGACATTTTATCGAGGGAGCGACCGCCCACGCCGTAGCCAACGCCCACACCGCTGACCTGGCCTTGCAGGACAAGTATCACGTCCAATTCCTGACCTACTGGTTCGACGAGGCGCGTTCCACCGCGTTCTGCCTGGTCGACTCGCCCGACCAGGAGACCATCAGGCGCGCCCACAACGAGGCGCACGGCCTGGTTCCCCACGAGATTCTGGAGGTCGATCCGAGCGTCGTGGAGGCGTTTCTGGGACGGGTGAAAGACCCGACGCCCAATGACCCCGCGACGCTGGAGCGCACGATCGATTCCGCCTTTCGCGTGATCATGTTCACCGATCTGAAGGATTCAACGCTGATGACGGCGACGCTCGGCGACGCCAAAGCCCTGCATTTGCTCCACATCCACAACGCGCTAACCCGCAACGCGCTGCGGGCCCATCGCGGCCGCGAGATCAAACACACCGGCGACGGCATCATGGCCAGTTTCATCTCCGTCTCCGACGCGATCGCCGCCGCGATAGCCGTGCAAACGGCGCTAGCCGACCATAATCGCCACCATCCTGAGGACGCCATCTTCCTGCGCATCGGCCTGGCCTCTGGCGAGCCTATCGAAGAGCACGGCGATCTGTTCGGTCACGCCGTGCAGTTGGCCGCCCGCCTGTGCGCCCACGCCAAACCGGGCCAGATTGTGGTGTCACAGGAAGTCCGCGATCTCGCCTCCAACGAGGACTTGCTCTTTGATGATTTGGGACTGGTCAGTCTGAAGGGATTTCGCGAAGAGACCCGGGTCTTTTCCGTGTCCAGGTTGGCGGAGCCGGGTCAAGATGCCTGAGTCTACGTGACATGGAACCTGCGATCTGCCCTGAATGCGGCGTGGCGTGGGCCGACGGCCAGACGTGCCAGGAATTCTTTCACCAGATGCTCTACTGGGAGAACGAATTGCCCGCGCTGGGCGAGGTGCATCACCTGATGGTGCTCTGCTACCACTTGCAACATCCCAGCCTCTATTCGACCGAGGGGCTGCGCCACGCGCGGCGACTGCTGGCCGAGTTTGTTGAGGAGGGCCTCACCCCACAAGCGTCACGCCGCCGCAACCGGGAGCGCGTTGATTCCGGCCAGCGGAAGTGGAGCATCACGGCCCGGCCGGGGGATAAAGGACGCTACGAACGCCCCCCTCAATGGGCCATGACCGCCGCGGACGTGGTCGGGGCCGGACGGGCGGCTTATCGCGAGCAGGTTGTTGAGTGGGCCAGAAGTATCCATCTGGCGCTGCAAACAGCCAACTGATGATTGACAGGAGGACGTGATTGATAGATACCGTTATTTGTCCTACGTGTGGCGGGTCAAATCGGGCCGAAGCCCGCGTCTGCACTCATTGCAGTTCCAGTCTGATTTCAACACCCGACAACCGCGCTGTCTACGCCGCAGCCGAAGGGGATGCATCTAGTCGTCAGACCTGACAGGCGGGCACAAGGCGCATGGTCGCGGCGGATGGCCTTTGTGCTATAATCGCCCTGCTATGGGCAAGTTCGTCAAGGCCAACCGCAAGAAGCTGCTGGGCCTGTCCCAAGTGCTGCTCAGCGTCGTGCTGCTGGTCTGGCTGCTCAGCCGCGTGGGCCTGGGCGAGGTCGTCGCCACGCTGGCCGGCATCCATTGGGGCTGGTACGCGCTGGCCTTCGTGCTATTCCAACTCAACGTCCTCATCCGCGCCTACCGCTGGCACGTCCTATTGCGCGCCCTCAACGACGAGCCGCGCTTCGGCTACCTGGTCTACCTGTACTACGTCGGCTTCTTCGCCAACAACTTCATCCCCTCCGGCTTCGGCGGCGACCTCATCAAGGTCGTCAGCCTGCGCCAGCGCCACGGCCACGGTTCCGAGGCGCTCAGCTCGGTGCTGATGGAGCGGGTGACCGGGCTGGTCGGCTCCTCGCTCATCGCCATCCTGGCCCTGCTGTGGAATACCTCGGCCCACGCCGCCGACGTGCACCTGCCGCTGGCGCTATGGCTGCTGATCATCGTCACCGCTGCCGGCATCCCGCTGGCCTTCTTCGCCGCCCGCTGGTCGGACCCGCTGCGCCTGATCCAGCGCGTCTACCCCAAGGCCCTCGGCCTGCCACTCTATGACAAGTTCGAGCGCCTGGTCAACACCATCCACCGCTACCCATTGCGGGCGCTGCTTACCTCGCTGCTCATCAGCCTGCCGTTCACGCTGAACCTGATTCTGGTGCAGGTCACTATCGCCTGGGCGCTGGGCGTCCGCCTGCCGTTTGGCGTTTTCGCTCTGTTCGTGCCCATTATCGCCCTCATCAACCTGCTGCCCATCACCTTCAACGGGCTGGGATTGCGCGAGGGCATCTACACCTTTCTGTTCGTGCCGATCGGCGTGCCGGCGGCCACGGCCGTCTCCATGTCGCTGGCCTTCTACTTCCTGCGCTTCAGCGCCGGGCTGCTGGGCGGCCTGATGTACGCCATGCGCAGCATTCTGCATTTC
>NZ_JAYRVJ010000428.1:0-1517 GCF_041918635.1 Promineifilum sp. (SeqCode) | reverse complement strand
CGTCAGCGCGTCACCCTCATTGATGACCAGACCAATGAGCCAATTGTCTGCTGGATTGTGGCCGAGGGGCGCTACGTCTTCGGTTTGAGCAACTGGTACAAAGACAACGGCATCCCGGTCAGCGGCTACCTGCATCTGCAGCCCGGCCCGGAGCCGGGGACGGTGCTGCTGGGTTATGACCGGCGGCGGCCGCAGCGCGAGTGGGTGCGTCTGGCGGCGGTGAAGGACAACCGCCTCCAATTCGAATTGATGCGGCGCTCCATCCCTTGCGGCTACGACGACCTGCTCATCGTTGGTACGGACGTGGTGACGGCGGTGGACACGCATGCCCGACGCGCGGCCTCGATGGGCACGGGAGTGGCCGGGCTGCTGACCGAGGTCTTCCCGTCACTGGCGGCGCTGACGCCGCAGAACAGCGTGCACGCCAAGACGCTCTATAGCGCGGTGAACATGTTGCGGCGGGTTCCGCCGGGGCCTGTCTTCGCCGAACTGGTGCGCAACCCGGCGTTCACGGCCGTGGGCGACCATTACTGGCAATACGAATCAGGAAATTAAGATCGGGAGAATAGTCTTTGTCTAGTCGGCGGCCAACCATTAAGACGGCGCACTTGCGGCGCGTGACACCGGAGACGCGCTTCTATATCGACTACGGCTGGTGGGATGAGGGACATCTCGACCTGCGGACGTACCTGCTGACGCGCCTATCGATAGGGGGCGAGTTCGGGTCAGAGCTGCCGGCCGAACGGGTAGACCTGGTCGATTCGCGGACGGGCGAGGTGCGCCAGGTGGATGCCTTCAATTACCTGGTGCAGAACTACTTCAGCCGCCAGGGCGACGATCTGGCGATGCAGGGGTCGCTGGTTGACGCGGTGTTCAGCGTCTTGCTGGCTAACGGCAACGAACCGATGGCGATCGGCGCCATTGCCGAGCGTGTTCACAAGCCGGTCGATCTGCTGATCAGGACGTTCGGCGGGCCGCAGATCTACCACGGCATCCGGCCGCTCTTCGATGAAGAGTAGACCGCGTCGCCCACGACGATGAACGTCGAGGTTCGCCTCTACGGCGCGCTGCGGCGCTACCGGCCGGCCGATGCTCCCGGCGCGCCCCACCTGCCCTTCGCCGCTCTTTTGCCGTCCGTCGCGACAGTGGACACGTTGCGCCAGCGCCTCAACATCCCTGACGGTCTGATCAGCGCCGCGGCGGTCAATGACGAGGCTGTTGAGACCACTTTCTCTCTGAACGACGGCGACCGCGTCAGTCTGTTTCCTCCTTCAGCCGGGGGATTGATATAAGGTGCAACCCACTTTAGAAAGTAGGTCGCCCCTGTCCACACCCTCATCTCCGCTTAGCCCCGCTAGAACAGATGTGATATAATCCATCTGTTAACTATGGCGCAGAAGCAGGATAAATCTACCACCCTGCCGGGCGTATTTGCGACGCTATCGGCTGGCTTTGAATTGACCACCCGTTACCTATGGCTGATGGTCATTCCGGCGCTGCTCGATCTTTTTCTCTGG
>NZ_JAYRVJ010000427.1:0-6567 GCF_041918635.1 Promineifilum sp. (SeqCode) | reverse complement strand
TCCAGCGCTGCCCACGCGCCCGCCTCGGCGGCCACGAACGGCGCGACCCACTCCGGCCGCGCCCGGAAGCCGCGCCGCGCCAACGCGCCGGCCAGCGCCTCGCCGAAAGCGGCCGGGTCGGCCTGCAGGAAGGCCCCGGTCATGTGCTGGTCGTCGGCCCACTCGCCATCCTCGCGCACGTGCAGGTGGAAGTTGGGGGTCAGACCGCTCAGATAGGCGGCCAGCGTGGCCGACGTGGGAACCGCGCCGAAGCGCAGCAACAACTCCGGGCGCGGCAGACGCTCACCCAACGCCGGCAGCCACAGGTTGTAGCCGCCCAGCACCAGCCCGTTTTCTACCTGTGGCCCATGCCGCACGTTGGCGAGCGGGTCGGCCAGGATGGGAAAGCCGGTCGCGCGGGCCAGCGCCGCCATGGCCGCCGGGAACGCACCGCCGGGGCAGTCCGGCCCGCAGATGATCAGCCCGCGCGGATGCTGCTCAACAGCGTCGGCGACGCCAGCCACCTGCGCCTCATCGGGCAGCAGCCGGCCGCGGCGAAAGCGGGTGAAGGGGCGAGAATTACCGGTCACCGGCGCAGCTTCCACAGGCCGGCCGTTAGGCGACGACGTTGGCTCCAGCGGCTTGCGAAACGGGAAGTTCAGGTGGACAGGCCCTTTCACCAGCCCGTCGGCCGCGGCGTAGGCGCGGGCGGCCAGGGTGCGCAGGTGGCGCAGAACGAGTTCAGGCGCGTCGTCCTGGGGTACGGGCATCTCCACCGCCCAGCGCACGTGGTCGCCGAACATTTTGATCTGGTCGATGGTCTGGTTGGCCCCGCTCTGGCGCAGTTCCGGCGGCCGGTCGGCCGTCAGTACCAGCAGCGACACGTGGGAGTAGTACGCCTCGATGATCGCCGGGTGAAAGTTGGCGGCGGCCGTGCCGGAGGTGCAGACCAGCGCCACCGGCCGCCCCGTCGCCATCGCCAGACCGAGGGCGAAAAAGCCCGCGCTGCGCTCGTCCAGGTGGCGGTAGACGCGCACCGACGGATGGGCGGCGAAGGCCAGCGTCAGCGGCGTGGAGCGCGACCCGGGGGCCAGGCAGACGGCTGCCAGCCCGCCGCGAGCCAGCTCATCGACGAAGATGGAGGCCCAATGGGTGTTGGCGTTGGCGTTTAGATCCATGTCAGGCTGTTTCCTCCACGCCCAGCGCGCCCAGCATCGGCCGGAACTTGAGCGCCGTCTCGGCCCACTCTCGCTCCGGCTGCGAGTCGCCGACGATACCTGCTCCGGCATAGAGCCAGGCGCGGTTGTGCTGCGTCACGGCCGAGCGAATGGCGACGGCGAACACACCATCGCCGGCGCTATCGAGCCAGCCGATCGGCGCGGCGTACCAGCCCCGGGGGACAGGTTCGAGATGTCGTAGCAGCGCCAGCGCGCGCTCGCGCGGCGCGCCGCCCATGGCCGGGGTGGGGTGCAGCGCCCGCGCCAGCGGCAAGATGCCCGCCTCCGCGTCGTCCAGCCGGGCGGAGATGGGGGTCAGCAAGTGCTGGATGTTGCGCAGCCGCAGCACGGTCGGCTCGGCGGCCACGGCGATATCGTGGGTCAGCGGCGCGAGGCTGTGGCGGATGGCGTCGCTGACCAGTAGGTGCTCGTGGCGATCCTTGGTCGAGGCCAGCAGTTGCGCCGCCAGCGTGTCATCCTGCGCGCCCGTCCGGCCGCGGCCGATGGAGCCGGCCAGGGCCATGGTGCGCATACCGCCGCCCGTTTTTTCCACCAGCAACTCGGGCGTCGCGCCGAAGAAGGCATGTCCCGGCTGGGGTTCGAAGAGGAAGCGGTAGCTGTCGCCATAGTGGCTGTTCAGGAATTCTAGAGCCATGGCGGCGTCGATCGGCTCGTCGGCGCGCACTTCGCAGACCCGCGCCAGCACGACCTTGTCCAGTTCACCGGCGTGGATCAGATCGGTGGCGCGCTCCACCATCGCCCGCCACTCGCCAGCCGACAACGGGTAGCGCAGCCAGGGCCGCTCCAGAGGGCGAGCCGGCGCGACCGCGACGGGCAAGGCCAGCCGCGCGTCGAGCGCCTCGCGCAGGGCGGCCAGACTCTCGGCCAGAGGCTCATCGGGGCCGATCAGGGCGTTGATGGTCAGAAAGGTCGCGTCACCCCATTGCGCCAACTGGTAGTGCGGCAGGACGAAGTGAGCCGGGCTGAAGACCGACCAGGTGTTGTCGGGCACGAAGTCATCCTGGAAAGCGAAGCCGCCGAGGAGGCGCGGGCGGGCCAGCCGTTCGGCGGCCGGCGCGTCTGGTGTCTGGCCGGTAGCCGGCCGGAGAATCGCGCCGTCGAACAAGCGCCGCGCCCGCGCGTCCACTATCTCGAAGCGATCGACGGCCAACGGCCCCGCCTCACCTTCGCCCAGCGCTGGCGGCGCGATCACCTCGGCCGCGACGCCCGCGCCGACCACAGTTAGCCCGCCGGCCGGTTCGGCCCAGTAAAACCGTTCCAGCCCGGCGGCCCCGGCCAGGAACGATAGGGCGTTCAGACCGGGAGCGGGCGCGTAGAGGCTGACGAGGCGCGGCGCTGATTCAGCGCCACCCCCTTCGTCTTCCCAGGTCAGCGCATCGCGCGCGGGGCGGGGTGGTGTGGAGGTCAGAATATCGACCGGCGACTCGATCATCACGCTCAGCTTACAAGTTAGGCAGCCGCGGGCCGTGGCTCGGCCGGGCGGCTCACCGGGCTTTCATAGCCGACGCTGCGCAGTAGCAACGGCACCAAGTGCTCCATGATGCGCGGCGGCTCCGGCTCGCCGGTGGTCACCCAGCGAATGACGAGGCTGTAGATGGCCCCCATCCAGGCATAGGCCACGACCTCACTATCAACCGGCGCGATATCGCCCAGGGCGATGGCTTCCTTGACGTAGGTTTCGATGAGCCGGGCGAAGCGGTCGTTGACTTCGGCCCGTTTCTTCTCGAACACGTTGCCCAGACCGACTGCCTGTACCAGCAGGATCTTGGCCGGGCGGCGGTAGCGGCCGAACGTCTGCAACACCGTTTCCAGGGCGACACGCACCCGCTCCATCCCTTGCGCCTGATCCTGGATGGCGTCCAGCACCCGGCGCTCCAGCAGATCGGCGAACTGATCGACCAGGGCCAGAAAGAGGCGTTCCTTGTTGGCGAAGTGAAAGTAAATAGCCCCCTTCGACGTGGCCGATTCATCGACGATGTCATCCAGGCGCGTGCCATGATACCCTTTGCGCGAGAAAGTCAGCAGGGCGGCATCCAGAATACGCTCCTTCGTCTGCCCCGGGTCGCGCAAGGTTGAGCTATTATCCGAGTCGAACACTGAAGTTGCCTCGCTGCCACCCAAGCAAACCGACTGGTCAGTCTGTTGACTTGGGCTAAAATGAGCGCGCTGCCGACCGAACGGTTCTCGACGTGCGCGCTTTCACTACGTTCAAAATCCGTTGAACTTACTTTGTGCAGTTTATCACAATGGCGTTCACGGATCAAGACAAAGCGGCGCTTACTCATTGGTTTATGGCGAACCTATGCAAAATTAGCATATCTCACCTTGTATCTTGGTGGACGGCCGGCCACCAACCGTTATACTTTCTCGGATCAGCCGGTCTGTCACGCCGATTGGCCGGCCTATTACATGAGTATCATGGCGCCCGGTTTGGGCTTGCCTCAGAACCTGGGCAGCGTTATGATCAGTAGCGGGTGAGCCGTGGTGGGAGCCACGGAAGTAGTTGCAGGAGAAGATAGCAGTGATTGACCCTTCGAGCGTTGGGGAGCCGTTGCTACCCGACGAGCGCATGACCGATCGGCGTACGCTGCGCGCGGCCCAGGCGACGCCTGTCGCTCGCCGGGCCAAGCCGCGGCGCTGGAACTGGCTGTACGCGGTTGCGCTGGTCATCACGCTCTCCATTGTGGCCTTCAACATTCTCCGGCCCATCACCGTCCTGCCGCGCATCGCGCCCGCGCCCGGCTTTGCCCTGGTTGACGAAGCGGGACAGACAGTGACCAGCGAAGACCTGCGCGGTCACTTCACGCTCTACAGTTTCTCTTACCTGGATTGCGACGGCGCTTGCCCGCAATCGCTGGCCGACATCGACGCGCTGCGCCACGCCATGGGCGAGCGGCTACCGGCCGGCACGCCCCTATCGTTTGTCACCATTACCCTGGACCCCGAGCGCGACACGGTGGAACGTCTCGCGGATACCGCCGCCCCGCTTGCGCCCGACCAAGAGGCGTTCGGCTGGCAACTGCTCACCGGCGACCCCTTGCGGACGCGCTACATCGTCGGCGGCGGATTCAACGTGTACTACTCCGACCCTCAGGAACCGACGGCCGACTCGCCAGGCCGGATCACCTTCGACCCGCGCTACGTGCTCGTCGATCAATTGGGCATCATGCGGGCCGAGTACCGCACCGGCCAGCTCGATCCGGAGCTGTTGACTCGCGACGTGAATTATCTCATCAATGAGGCTGAGAACAGCCAGGGTGTTGCCCGCCTCGGCTATGAGGCGGCCCACCTTTTTCTTTGTTACCCGCGTTAACAATTACTCGCCATGACCACTCCCAGCGCTCCGGCGCCCACCACCGACCCAGAGGCCAACACCGCAGCCGGCGCTACGCCCCAGACCGGGCGCACGCCGCGGCAGCGTCTCGTCGTTTGGACGAGCATTGTCGCGCTATTGGCGCTCAGCGGTGTGGCGGCGTGGAGTCTCATCAACGGCCGCCTGCCCTTTGGCCCGCCCAACTTCAACGGGCTGGTCATCCAATCGCCGAATCAGGCCCCCGACTTCACGCTGACCGCCCACACCGGCGAGCGGATGAGCCTCAGCGATTGGCGCGGTAAGGTCGTCCTGCTGTATTACGGCTACACCTTCTGCCCGGACGTGTGCCCGACGACGATGAACGAGCTCAAGAAGATGAACGCGGCGCTCGGCCGGCGCGCCGATGACGTTCAGGTGGTGCTGGTATCGCTCGATCCCGACCGCGACACGCCCGCGGTGCTGCGCGAGTACCTGTCGCACTTCGACCCGTCCTTTGTGGGCCTGACGGGCACGGATGAGGAGCTATTGGCGGCCACGACGCCGTTCGGTATCTACTACAACCGGCACGAGGGCACGGCGGCCACCGGCTACCTGGTCGACCACACCGCGTCGGTCAGCGTCATAGACAAGGAAGGGTATTTACGGATCGTCTACCCCTTCGATACGAAGGGGCAAGACATGGCCGAAGACGTGCGGTATCTAGTTAGGGATTAAGAATTAAGATCCTCAGAGGATAAGCTTGACTCCTAATTCATAATTCCTAATTCATAATTCGATAAGGAGGTAGGATGAACGACAAGGACAAGTACAAGACGCCGCAGGGAACCATCGCCTTGATGGTCATCTTTTTGATCCTTATTCTCGCGCTGTGGGGCAGCGCCTATTTGACCCTCATCTCCCGTGGCATGACGGGGGGCTAGTGGCGCGCAGGGATTCGATTTAACTAGTGATCAGTGAGTAGCCGAAGGAGACGTCAATGCATATCGATCGCTATGAACGTTTATTCATGTATGCCGCGGTGGCCTTATTGGCGGTATTCATGCTGGCCCTGGCGGTAAGCAGCTTCGCCTATGGCATCCGCGTGCCCCGGCCCTATGAGCGAGTGGATCCACGAACGGTGGCCACGCCGCCCTCGCCGTGGGGCTTGCCCGAAGCGGAGCGCCTGCGCGAGTTGTCGCCCGGCAAGTATGAGGTTTACATCCTGGGCCAGATGTGGCAGTTCACGCCCAAGACCATCACCATCCCGCGTGGGTCGGAAGTCACGTTCTACGTGACCAGCCGCGACATACAGCATGGCTTTAAGCTGCAGGACACGAACATCAACTTCATGGTGGTGCCGGGCGAGGTGAGCAAATTGACGGCGACCTTTGACACGCCGGGAACCTTCAACTTCATCTGCCACGAGTACTGCGGTACGCTGCATCACACCATGTTCGGCCAACTGGTGGTGGAAGAGTAAGGCGACGCGAACACCCAGGAGGACATAGAACCCATGACCAAACGCAAAGCACAACAGGACAAAGCGGCCGCGGCTCCCGTTCCGGCCATTGAATACAAGACCGAAAACCGGCTGGCGGCCTGGTCGATCGGCATCGCCATGGTTGCCCTGTTCATTGGCGGCTCGCTTGGCCCGCTGCAGAAGCTGGAGCACGTCGGCATCAACTGGTATCCCGCGCTGAGCCGGATCGGCGTCGGCAGTGTTCGCATTAGCACCTATTACCAGGGTCTGACCGCCCACGGCGTGCTGAACGCCCTCGTGTGGACGACTTTCTTCATCGTCGGCTTCTTCACCTACGCGGTGCCGCGCAGTCTGGGCCGCCCGCTGGTTCGCCCGCTGGTCAACCGGATCGCGCTGATCCTGATGGTCGTCGGCCTCGTCATGGCCGCCATCCCCATTCTCACCAACCTGGCCTCGGTGCTCTACACGTTCTACCCACCGATGAAGGCCAGCGTCTTTTTCTACCTGGGCCTGGTGCTGGTGGTGGTAGGCTCATGGGTGGCCGGTTTGGGCTACTACATGACTTATTGGCAATGGCG
>NZ_JAYRVJ010000426.1:0-17421 GCF_041918635.1 Promineifilum sp. (SeqCode) | reverse complement strand
TCACCGTAAAATCACCCTGCTTCACTTGCCGTCAGCGCCGCCTCTGTTACAATGTTCGTGAAAAGTTGCACGAATCGCTCTCAGGAGCCGACTGTGGATCACGAAATCCCCGACATCGTCATCGGCCGTTTGCCCGTCTACTTGCGCGAGCTCAGCCGCATGGAGCGCGAGGCGGGCAAGACCACCACGTCTTCGCATGAACTGGCCGAACGGCTGGGCATCAGTTCAGCGCAGATCCGCAAAGACCTGTCCCACTTCGGCGAGTTCGGCAAGCAGGGTACGGGCTACCACATCAACTACCTCATCGAACGGCTGAGCGAAATCCTGCGCCTGACCCGCGAGTGGCCGGTGGCCCTGGTCGGCGCGGGCTTCCTCGGACACGCTCTGGCCAGCTATCGCGGCTTCCAGCGGCGCGGCTTCGCCATCACCTGCGTTTTCGACAGCGACCCGGCCAAGATCGGCGAGCACATCGGCGAACTGGTCGTGCAGGACGTGGCCGACCTGGAGACGGCGCTGGGCGGGCAGGGCATCGAGATCGCCATCCTGGCTGTGCCGGCCGACGCGGCCCAGGTGACGGCCGAGCGGCTGGTTCAGGCGGGCATCAAGGCCATCCTCAACTACGCGCCCGTCTCGCTGACCGTGCCGCCCGGCGTCCACGTCAGCCATAGCGACCCGGTGGTGCAGTTGCAGCAGATGACCTATTATCTTCTGCCGGAATAGAAGAAGAATCCACAGATTTCGCAGATTACTCAGATTTCAGAGAGGCTTGTGTAGTCCTCGTTATCTGTCAAGTCTACGTACGGGCGGTCGGCCGATCTGCACTTTATCGTGAACCAGCAACCCCACTCAATTGCCCGGCCGGTGCTCAAGTGGGCGGGCGGCAAGGGGCGGCTGCTGCCCGAACTGCTGGCCCGTGTCCCTGACGAGTTTAACGCCTACCATGAACCGTTCGTCGGCGGCGGCGCGCTTTTCTTCGCGCTGGCCGGACAGGGGCGCATCCGGCGCGCCTACCTCTCCGACGCCAACGCCGGGCTCATTGATGTCTACCTTGCTCTGCGCAATGCTGTGGAGGAGGTCATCGCCGCGCTGGGCCAGCACGCCTACGAGCGGGAACACTACTACCGCGTCCGCGCCCTGCGGCCCGAAGCGCTGACGCTACCGGAGCGGGCAGCGCGGGTGATCTACCTCAACAAGACGTGCTACAACGGCCTCTACCGCGAGAACCGGGCCGGGCAGTTCAACGTGCCCTTTGGCCGGTACAAGAACCCGACCATCTGCGACGAGCCGAACCTGCGGGCGGCGTCGGCGGTGCTGCAAGGGGTGGACATCGCCCGCCGCCGCTTCTCCACAGTGCTAGACTATGCGCAGCCGGGGAACTTCGTCTACTTCGACCCACCCTACCACCCCGTCTCCCCTACGGCCAACTTCACCACCTACGACCGCGACGGCTTCGGCCCCGACGACCAGCGGCAGTTGCGCGACGTCTTTGCCGCGTTGGCCGATAAGGGCGTGCGGGCCATGCTCTCCAACTCCGACATGCCCTTTGTGCGCGATCTTTACGCCGGCTTCCACATCGAGCAGCTTTACGCGGCGCGGGCAGTCAACTCCAAAGCCAACGGCCGCGGCAAAGTCGCCGAACTGCTGATCTGCAACTTCTAAGAAGAGAATCCACAGATTTCACAGATTGCGCAGATTAAGAAAGAGACTCACGCAAAGAGCGCAAAGGACGCGAAGAACGCAAAGAATCATTCTTCCTTAGCGTTCTTAGCGATTTTAGCGTACTTTGCGTGAGCCTCTTTTCTTTAATCTGCGAAATCTGTGGATTCTTTCTTCTTAGAAATCGGGGATGCTGCGCTGGAGCACGGGCAGTTCGGCCAGCGCCTTGCCCGCGCCCAGGGCGGTGCAGGCGATAGGGTTGTCGGCCACGTAGGCCGGCACGCCCGTCTCCTTGGTCAGCAGTGAGTCAAGTTCGCGCAGCAGCGCGCCGCCGCCGGTCAGAGCCATGCCGCGGTCGATGATGTCCGACGACAGTTCCGGCGGCGTCTTCGCCAGCACGGCCCGCACGACGTTGACGATGGCCGCCAGCGGCTCGCTGATGGCCTCGGTCACTTCGCTGGAGGTGATGGTGATCGTCCGCGGCAAGCCGGCCACCTGGTCGCGCCCCTGCACCTGCATCTCCAGCCGCTCATCCAGTTCGACGGCCGCGCCGATCTTGATCTTGATCGCTTCGGCCGTCGGCTCGCCGATGATCAGGTTGTACTTTTTGCGGACGTAGCTGATGATGGCCTCGTCCAGGTGGACGCCGCCGACGCGCACCGACTCGGCGCAGACGATGCCGTTCATGGCAACGACGGCCGCCTCGGTGGAGCCGCCCCCCAGGTCGACGACCAGGTTGCCGGTCGGCGTGCCCACAGGCAGCCCCGCGCCGATGGCCGCCGCCAATGGCTCCGGGATGAGATTGACCTCGCGCGCCCCGGCAGCCAGCGCCGCCTCGCGGACGGCGCGGCGCTCGACGCTCGTCACGCCGTAGGGCACGCTGATCATCACCGACGGCTTGCGCATGGGGAAGCGCCCGGCCACCTTGGTGATGAAGTACTCCAGCATACCCTGGGTGACGAAGTAGTCGGCGATGACGCCGTCGCGCAGCGGGCGCATGACCTCGATCTCAGTCGGCGTGCGGCCGTACATATCCTTGGCCGCGCGGCCGACCTCGACGATGATCGTCTTGTTGCCGTCTTCCCGGATGGCGACGACCGACGGCTCCTGGAGCACGACGCCGCGCCCTTGCAGGTGAACCAGGACGTTCACCGTGCCCAGGTCGATGGCGATTTGGGGAGTAAATAGTGACACGCTAACTAATGACCTCTGAGAGGCAAGATTAACGCAAAGACGCAAGGACGCCAAGACGCAAGGGAAACATTAACTTCCCCTCTGCACCTTGGCGTCCTTGCGCCTTTGCGTTGGCTGCTTATCTCGGTTGCTCCGGCTCCGTGCGACCCATACCGGTGGCGACGCTGCGGCGGCGGCGACGGCCCACGTCAACACGCGCCTGGGCGCGCAACAGCGAGGCGCGCACCGCGGCGATGCGATCCGGGTCGTCCTTGACGCCTGTCCGCATGATCTCTTCCGCTTCCACCCGGGCGCGCTCGGCGCGCTCGATGTCGATCTCATCCGCCTGCTCAGCCGAGTCGGCCAGGATCGTAACGTGATCGGGCTGCACCTCGACGAAGCCGCCGCCGATAGCGAAGTACTCCTCGTGGCCGCCCACGCGCACTACGACCTCGCCGAAGTCCAGCGCGGTCAGCAGCGGGCTATGGTGGGGCAGAATGCCCATGCGGCCTTCGGTTCCCGGCAGGTTCACCGCGTCAACCGGGCCGCTGAAGACCATCTTTTCCTGAGTGACGATATCGCACTGAATTGGCATAGATGTCATCCATTGCAGGGGCAGGTTTGAAACCTTCCCCTACGACACCGGCTATAAGGGCGGGTTTGAAACCCGCCCCTACGCCATGGCGCGCAATTTCTCCGCCTTCTCCACCGCCTGGTCAATGCCGCCGACCATGTAGAACGCCTGCTCCGGCAGGTCGTCGTGCTTGCCGTCGAGAATCTCGCGGAAGCCGCGCACCGTCTCGGCCGTGGGCACGTACTGCCCCGACAAGCCGGTAAACTTCTCGGCCACGTACATGGGCTGGCCCAGGAAGCGCTCCATCTTGCGGGCGCGCGCCACCAACAGCTTCTGGTCTTCGCTCAATTCGTCGATGCCCAGAATGGCGATGATGTCTTGCAAGTCCTTATAGGTCTGGAGCACCTGCTTGACTTCGCGGGCGGTGCGGTAGTGAAGCTCGCCGACCACGTCGGGCTGGAGGGCGCGGCTGCTGGAAGCCAACGGATCCACCGCCGGGAAGATGCCGCGGGCGAAGACGCTGCGCTCCAGGGTGATGATGGCGTCCAGATGGGCGAACGTCGCCACCGGCGCGGGGTCAGAGTAGTCGTCGGCGGGCACGTAGATGGCCTGCATCGAGGTGATGGAGCCTTTGCGGGTGGAGGTGATGCGCTCTTGCAGCGCCCCCATTTCCGCTGCCAGCGTTGGCTGGTAGCCAACGGCGCTGGGCATGCGGCCCAACAACGCCGACATTTCCGAGCCGGCCAGCACGTAGCGGAAGATGTTGTCGATGAATAGCAGCACGTCGCGCCCTTCGTCGCGGAAGTACTCGGCCATCGTCAGGCCGGTCAGCGCCACGCGCAGGCGCACGCCGGGTGTCTCGTTCATCTGGCCGAAGACCATGGCGACCGAGTCCTGCACGCCGTACTCCTGCATCTCATAGTACAGGTCGGTTCCCTCGCGGGTGCGCTCGCCCACGCCAGCGAAGACGGACACGCCCTCGTGCTCCTGGGCCACGGTGCGGATGAGTTCGGCGATGGTGACGGTTTTGCCCACGCCCGCGCCGCCGTAGATGCCTGTCTTGCCGCCTTTGATGAAGGGGGCCAGCAGGTCAACGACCTTCAGGCCGGTCTCGAACGTCTCCACAACGGTGCTCTGATCCTCGAAGTCCGGCGCGGCGCGATGAATGGGGTAGTAGACGTCCGCCTTGGGCGTTGGCCGGCCGTCCACCGCCTGGCCGGTCACGTCGAAGATGCGGCCCAGCGTGACCCGACCGACGGGAACCTTGATGGGCGCGCCGGTAGCGACCACATCGCGGCCGCGCGGCACGCCATCGGTCGATCCCATGGCGACGGTGCGCACCGCGCCGCCGCCCAGGTGTTGCTGTACTTCCAGCACCAGTTCGCCCTGCGGCGCTTCCAGGGTCAACGCCTCATAAATCTCCGGCAGTTGCCCTTCCGGGAAATCTACGTCCACGACAACGCCACGGATGGCGGTGATTTTACCAGTTGCCATGCTTCCTCCAGAAGAAGTTGTCAGTTGTCAGTTGTTAGTTGTTAGTTGTTAGTTGTCAGTTGTTAGTTGTCAGTTGTTAGTTGTCAGTTGTTAGTTGTCAGTAAGCAGTGAACTTGGTTACTAACAACTAATAACTGACAACTAATAACTGACAACTGACAACTATCTACATGGATTTCAGCGCCTCAGCGCCGCCGACAATGTCGAGAATCTGATTGGTAATGGTGGCCTGGCGGGCCTTGTTGCGCTCCAGCGTCAGGATGTCCACCAGTTCGATGGCGTTGTCGGTGGCGTTGTTCATAGCCACCATGCGGGCGCTGTGCTCACTGGCCAGCGCCTCCAGCAACGACTGGTATATCTGGAGCCGCGTAAAGCGAGGCACGATGTCGTTCAGCAGCGCCTCCGCGTTCGGCTCGTAGGTGTAAGACTGCTGCGACGCCTTCTGCGCGTCCACGCCGCTAACGTACTCCGCGCCGGGCATCCCGGTCAGGTCGGCCGGCTTCAGCGGCAACAACTGGCGGATGACCGGCTGGCGGGTCACCAGGTTGACGAATTCGCTGTAGCCGATGAAGACCTGGTCCATGCTCTCGCTGAGCATGGCGTCAATGGCGACGCGGGCGACGGCGGTGATGTCCAGAAAGGAGGGCGGATCGGGGATGCGGTCGAAGGTGGCGACGACGTCGAAGTGCCGCCGCACCATCGCGTCGCGCCCCTTGCGGCCGACGGTGATGACCTTGGCCGGCTTGTCCGCCGCCCGCAGGAAGCGCTCGGCCAGGGTGATCATGTTGACGTTGTAAGACCCGGATAGGCCGCGGTCGCTGGTCATCAGGATCAGGCCGATGTTGCGCACGTTCTCGCGGGCGGTCATCAGCGGGTGGGTCGTGGCCGACGCGCCCGGCTGGGCGGCGAGGTTCTGGATGATCTCGAACGCCTTGCGGGCGTAGTGGCGCGTGGCTTGGGCCTGGCGCTGGGCCCGGCTGGCCTTCGACGCCGACACGGCCGCCAACGCGCTCGTCACCTGGGAGATGTTCTTGACGCTCTTGATGCGCTTGTTGAGTTCGCGTTCAGTTGCCATGAGCAGTTGTCAGTTGTCAGTTGTGAGTGATCAGTCGTTAGTGGTTCGCCGTTGGTCGTCCGCCCACTGACAACGGATCACTGACAACCGATCACTCATTCGACCAGGTGTTGTTGAACTCGACCACCCCTTGCTTGATGGCCTCCTCGACCTTATCGTTCCAGACGCCGGTATCCAGGATGGTCTTGCCCACCTGGGAGTAAGCCGTATCCATGAAGCGGGTGAACTCGCTCTTCCAGCGCGGGACGTGCTTCACGTCCACGTTGTCCAGATAGCCGCGCGTGCCGGCGTAGATGAGGAACACCTCATGGTCGAGCCGGAGGGGCTGGTACTGGGGCTGCTTCAGCAGTTCCATCAGCCGCTCGCCGCGGGCCAACTGGCGCTGCGTGGCCGGGTCCAGGTCGGAGCCGAATTGGGCGAAGGCCGCCAGTTCGCGGAACTGGGACAGATCGCCCTTCAGCGTGCTGGCCGCCTTGCTCATGGCCTTCTTCTGGGCCGCGCTGCCAACGCGCGACACCGACAGACCGGCGTTGATGGCCGGGCGCTGGCCGGCGTTGAACAGGTCGGTCTCCAGGTACAACTGGCCGTCGGTGATGGAGATGACGTTGGTCGGAATGTAGGCCGACACGTCGCCCAGCAGCGTCTCGATGATGGGCAGCGCCGTCAGCGAACCGCCCGTGCCGGGGATTTTAGCCACCTCGTACTTCTCTTTGGCCCCTTCACCCAGCGCTTCCATGCCCTTATGGAGGCCCTCTTCGGTGAGATTGCCAAAGTAGACCTGACCATCGACACCCTTCGTCTCCGCGGTCACGTTAGTGCCTTTGGGGACGATGATGAACTCGTCACGCAGACGCACGGCCCGCTCCAGCAGGGTGCTGTGCAGCGAGAAGATGTCGCCGGGGTACGCCTCGCGGCCGGGCGGGCGGCGCAGGATGAGCGACATCTGGCGGTAGGCCCAGGCGTGCTTGGACAGGTCGTCGTAGACCACCAGGGCGTCAAGCCCCTGCTCCATGAACTCCTCGCCAATGGCGCAGCCGGAGTAGGGGGCAAAGTACTGGAGCGGGGCGGGGTCAGCCGCGCCGGCCATGACGACGGTGGTGTACTCCATCGCGCCGTACTTCTCCAGGGTGTTCACCACCTGCGCCACCTGCCCGGTGCGCTGGCCGATGGCGACGTAGATGCAGAGCAGGTTCTGGCCCTTCTGGTTGATGATGGTGTCCAGGGCGATAGCCGTCTTGCCCGTCTGGCGGTCGCCGATGATCAACTCGCGCTGGCCGCGGCCGATGGGAAACATCGAGTCGACAGACAGAATGCCTGTCTGCACCGGCGTGTCCACGCCCTTGCGCGCGACCACGCCAGGGGCGGTGCGCTGGAGGGGGCGGCGCTTGGTCGTGTTGATCGGCCCCTTGCCGTCGAGCGGGTTGCCGAGGGGATCGACCACGCGGCCGATCAGCGCGTCACCCACCGGCACGGAGGCAATGTTGCCCGTCGCCCGCACCTGGTCGCCGACTTCGATAGTGGTGTAGTCGCCCATGACGACGATACCGACCGCGTCCGGCTGGAGGTCGAGCACGATGCCGGCCACGCCGGAACTGAATTCGACCAGTTCGTTCGCGGCCACGTCGGCCAGACCGGAGGCCAGGGCGACGCCGTCATAGACAGCCGAGACCGTACCTACACTGCGGGAAGTGATCTTATGGTCGAAGGTCTTGATCTGATCGAGCAGGGAATCGGTAATTCGTTGAAAGTCCGGAGCAAGGGTTGCCATGCAATCGTCCTCCTAGGGTGTCGTGTTAGGCAAGTGTTTCGTTAGAAAGGGGCGGGGGAGCCGGGGGGCGGGGGAGCAGGGGAGAACACCCCGCTATGCAGGTTCTTTCATCCCTGCTCCCCTGCGCCCCTGCACCCCTGCGTTTTTGTATCATTGCGTTGAACGGTTCAAGTTCAGCCGGTCAACCCGGCGACGGTGGCCGCGTCGAGTTTGGCGACGAGGGCCGTCAACAATTGTACCGCATGATCGTAATCGTCGCGATGAATGATCGCGCCGTGGCTGTGGATGTGGCGGGCGGGCACACCCAGGACGACCGTGGGCACGCCCACGCCGTGCAGATGAATGGCCCCGCCGTCGGTCGCGCCGCCGGGCATGTTGGAGAACTGGAGCGGGATGCCTAATTCGGCGGCGGTATCGATCACGAGGTCACGCAGCTTCAGGTTGGGGATCATGCGCGCGTCGTAGAGCATGAGCGCCGGCCCGCCGCCCAGCTTCACGCTCGACTGCTCCTTCTTGATGCCGGGCACGTCGCCGGCGATGTCGGACTCCAGGATGATGGCTACGTCGGGATCGACGGCGCGGGCGCTGGTCGTCGCGCCGCGAACGCCGACCTCTTCCATGACCGTCTGGACGCCGTAGAGGTCGTTGGGGTTGCCGCCGTTGGCCTGGAAGTGGCGCAGGGCGTCGATGACCAGGGCGCAGCCGACGCGGTTGTCGAACGCCTTGGACATGTAGGTGCGCGGATTGGCGAGGACGGCGAAGCGGGCATCGGGCACGGCCGGGTCGCCCAGGCGCACGCCGGCGGCCTCCGCGTCGGCCTTGCTGGTCGCGCCGATGTCGATGTACATGTCCTTCTTCTCGACCAGCTTCGACCGCTCATCGGCTGACAGCAGGTGGGGCGGCTTGGCCCCGACGACGCCGAGTACGTCCCCTTTGTGGGTCTTGACGATGACGCGCTGGGCCAGGAGCACTTGATCCCACCAGCCGCCGAGTTGCAGGAACTTGAGAAAGCCCTCGTCGCTGATGTGGGTGACAATGAGGCCGATCTCGTCCATGTGGCCGGCCAGCATGACCCGCGGCCCCTCGCCCGGCCGGTGGCAAATGAGGCTACCCAGCTTGTCCTGGGTGACTTCGCCCAGCGGTTCCATGTAGCCGCGCAGCACGGCGCGCACCTCGGTCTCATAGCCGGGCACGCCGTGGGCTTCGGTGAGTGCTTGGAGGAGTTGTTCGGTTTGATCCACGAAGTTCAATCCTATTATAAGGAAGTGGTGTCATAGCAGGACGGTTGATCGTACCGCACCTGTACGGAATTGTCCACCTGACGCGCCCTCGCAGGCTGCGCCACGGGCTTGTGAAGCGCGTCACAAGTTGGGGTGAATTGTAGTGGATTGTGGGCGGATCGGCTACCGTTGGCGAGGATTAGCACATGGTATAATGCGTTCAGCAAGACGAGACAGGAGCGCGAATGAGTTTCCTACAACGACTCCACAATCGGCAAAATAATCAGCATATCCATCCCCATGTGAAACAGGACGGAGCCCCACAGGCTATTGGCCCAGCGCATGGCCCAAGCCATCACCAACCCAAGACCGATCACGCCCAGACCGAACATGATGCCAACGGCTGACTCGAAGTAGGTAGCGTTCATGTGGGACACGCCGTAGGCCAACGCGGTCACTGTCATCGCGCCTGCCCAGCCAATCCCGGCCTCATACGACCGCAGGAAGACGCCGCGGAACCACAACTCTTCCATGATCGCGTTGGCGGTGACGAAGGTCAATATCCACGGCGCGGCTGCCAGCAGGTCGCCCGTGCTCATGCCGGCCAACAAGAGCATCGCCACCATGACCACCGCGCACACGGCAAGCGACATCAGCCCGAACGGCAGCCAGCGCCGCGGCTGCCCACGCTGTAGGTAGATCCAGCCCAGGTTCCGCCACGCCAGCCAGGACAGGATGACTAGCACCGGCGTCACCGTCAGGAACTGGACGAATTTGTCCTGAGCTAGTTCGTGGAAAGGGTTGGTGGCGGTCCGGTAGTGATTGAACGGCCCGATGACCAGAGCCAGGTTGGCCGCGGCGGCGACGAACAGGGCGTAGACCGGCGGCGCGTAGTGAGCTAGAGCCGGGCGTTGCCGGAGCGCCAGCGCCAGAAGGCCGAACGTCGCGACCAGCGCTGCGGAGAAGAGGAGATTATCGTTGGTGGGGAAGACATCGAAGTAGGGCGATCCGAGGACGAAGATCAACTGACCGCCGAGCAAGAGCAACACGAACAGCGCGGCGCGGCCGACCGGTCGCGTCTCGGTGGGTACATAAGCCGGGGTGTTCATGGCAACCTCCCTTTGACGAGATTATACCATAAAACAGCCCCGTTTCTCACCTGTGCGTGCTCATGTAACCACCCATTGAATCGCCTACGCCACCTCCACGCCCGCGTGCCTCTCCCGGCTTCCCGCGCTAGAATCAACCCATATGGCTGCACATGGCGGGGAACCTACCGGGCGCCGCTTTGCCCCGCTTCTCATCCTGCTCGCCCTCGTTCTGCTGGGTTATGCCCTGCGCGTCTACAACCTCGACGCCTTCAGCTTCTGGACGGATGAGGGGTTGACGCCGGCGCGCTCGGGCTACCCCGTGGCCCAAATCCTGCGCAACGAGATCGTGATTCAGGGCGTCGTCACCAAAGACACCCACCCGCCGCTCTACTACCTGATCATCCACGTCACCCGGCAGTTGTTCGGCCTCAGCGACTTCGCCTTCCGCTACCCATCGGTGCTATTCGGCGTGCTGCTCATCCCGCTGCTCTATCAGCTTGGCCGGCGCATGGGCGGCCAGACGTTGGGCCTGCTCGTCGCCCTGCTGGCGGCCGTCAACCCGCTCCAGGTCTACTACAGCCAGGAAGCGCGCATGTATACGCTGTTGGCGCTGCTGGTCACGGCGATGAGTTACGTCTTGTGGCGAGCGCTGGGCGAAGAGGCGGAAGAACCTGACGCAAAGATGCGGCTGGCGCGTTGGTTGCTGCTCTATGGTCTGCTGGCCGGCCTGGCCTTCTACACCCACTACACCGCCGCCTTCCTCATCGCCGCGCAGGCTCTCTTCTGGGGCTGGCTGCTGTGGCGGCGGGGGATGCGGCGGCTCATCCTGGGCGCGCTGGTCGTGGCTGCGCTGGCCGCCATCCCGCTGCTGCCCTACACCGTGCCGCGCCTGCTCGGCGGCGCGGAGGCCAACTATAGCTACGTCTCGCCGCTGGTCATGCTGCAAGATGTCGTCCGCTTCTTCAACCTGGGGCTGACGGTGGACTTCGAGCAAGGCTTTGTCCGCTTGCTCAACGGGCTGGCCTTGGGCTTGCTGGCCTTGGGCGCGTGGGGGGCGCGGCCGTGGCGCAAGCGTCTTTTCCTGATAGCCTGGCTGCTGGCCGTCGTCCTCGGCCTGATGCTCGGCTCGCTCCTGTTCAAGCCGATGTACCAGGGCGTCCGCCACATCATGGCCGGCAGTCCGGCGTTCTTGCTGCTGGTCGCCTCCGGTATCTGGGTCGTCTGGACGTGGCTGCCCCCACCCGTTGTCGCGCGGGTTGGCAACCCGGCCGGCGCGACAACGGGCCGGCAAGAGGAACTGACCGGCTGGACTGCCTGGCGGGCCAGTCGGCCGGCCGTCAACCCATTCGGTATCATGCTGCTCGCCCTGCTGCTTCTCGGCTCCACGTTGGCGCTGGTGAACCTCTACACCGACCCTACCTACGCCAAAGACGACTTCCGCGCCATTGTTCGCTTCATCGAGACGCGCGCCGGCGCGCGCGACGTCGTCCTCTACAACAACGCCGTCCTGCTGCCGCTGCACGAGCACTACCGGCTGCGGCCTGATATCGCCGTCACCGCCTTGCCCACCTATCCCCAGGTCGCCACGGGGCAGGAGCCGGAGTTGGCGGCGCTGGCCGCCGACTACGAACGCATCTGGTTCGTCACCGACCCACCGGCCGACGGGCGCGACGATGCTCGGCTCATCCACGCCTGGCTCGACGATCAGCTGCTGCAAGTCAGCAACCGGATATTCCCGGCGCGCACAACGATCGCGGAGGTGATCGGCTATGGGACGGCGGCCGACGGCCGGCCGCCGACGGCCGTCAGCATCGAGGGGTTGGAGTCGCCCGCGTTGCGCGGCGTTCGGGTTGGCGGCTCGCAACCACTCACGTTGCCGACGTTGTGGATCGACCTGTTCTGGGAGGGGGAGGAACCAGCCGGCAATGTCTTGCTTCATTTCAGCCTGACCGGCCCCGATGGTCTGGAGCGATTCCGCTACACCCATCGGCTCCCTGGCCGGGAGGAGTCCTGGTCTTCCTCCGGCTCCAATCGGCGTAGCTATGACCTGCCGTTGCCGCCAGGGCTGCCGCCGGGCGTGTACGTCCTGTCCCTCGCGCTCGATGATGGCGAGCTGCTACCTATCGGCGAAATCGAGCTCGCCGCGACCGATACCTGGCCCGCCGCGCCTGAGCAACTCTTTGCCGACGACCTGAGGGCCGCCAGCCGCCCGCGGCCAATGGTCGTCTGGCCCGCCGGCCTGGCGCTGGCCGCCGTCGAGCCATGGGACGACAGCGTGCTGCCGGGCAACAACCTGCCGTTGACGCTCCATTGGCGGGCGGGACCGGATGGCATCGACCTGACCGATCTGCGCTACCGGCTGGAGGTGCTGGGGCCGGATGGCGATGTACTGCGCACTCAGGAGGCCCGGCCGGGCGCGCCCTGGCTCGGCCGCGTGGCCGGCGGCGCGCTGCTGCGTGAAGTGACGAGCCTCTACTTCGGGCCGGACACAGCGCCCGGCCGCTACCGTTTGCGCTGGACGCTGCTGGAGGGCGATGCGTCCATCGGCCAGGCGACCACAGCCGGTCGGATCGTCGTGAAGCCGTGGCCGCTGGTAACCGAGGCGCCGCCGGCCGCTGTTGTCGTCGATGCCGGCTTTGGCCCGGCCATCCGCCTGTATGGTTACGATCTAGGCCCGGCGGCGGACGGCCAGTTGCCGCTGACGCTTTATTGGCAGGCCACGGCCGCGCCCGAGGGCGATTATGTGGTCTTCGTCCATCTGGTTGACGGAGCGACGGGCGAAATCGTCAGCCAGGTTGACACCATCCCCGTCGGCGGACAGCGCACCACAAGCGGCTGGCGGCGTGGCGAGGTCGTCACTGATGCTTACCAGCTATCCCTGCCATCCGGCCTCCCGCCCGGCCGCTACCACGTGAACGTTGGCCTCTACAACCCGGACGACGGGACGCGGCTGCCGGTGGATTTGGACGGGGTGAACCAACCCGATGACCAGCTCCGGTTGACGACGCTCGATCTGGCGGGGGAAGCGCCGTGAATTATAATCGGTGTAACCTGCGATCCCTTTTCCGAGCGCCATGACCCGACGACGCCTGTTGCTCAGCCTGATCCTAATCGGCTACCTGGTCATCACCCTGGCCTACGGGGCGATCAATCCGCTGTTCGAAGCGCCGGATGAGCACTGGCACTTCTTCACCGCCGAGGCCATCGCCCGCAACGGCCGGCTGCCGGTGGTCGAGGAACCGCCCGATGAGTGGTTGGGGCAGGAAGCGGCCCAGCCGCCGCTCTACTACCTGCTGGGCGCGGCGCTCATCGCCCCGATCGACACGGAGGGCGCGCGCGACGCCATCTGGCTCAACCCCTACGCCTGGATCGGCGACGCCTCGGCGCTGGCTAACGTCAACCGCATCGTGCATACGCCGGCCGAGGCGTGGCCCTGGCAGGGGTACGCGCTGGCAGCCCACCTGCTGCGCGTCCTGTCGACGCTGCTGGGGCTGGGCACGCTGCTGGCAATCTATGCCAGCGGCCGCCGCCTCTGGCCGGCCAGTACGACTCGCCCGCTGCTGGCAACGGCCCTGGTCGCCTTCCTGCCGCAATTCAACTTCGTCCATGCCTCGGTCAGCAACGATCCCCTCATTACGTTTCTGTGCAGTTTGGGCCTCTACCAGTTAATCGGCCTCTGGCGCGAGCCGCCCGGTGTTCTCGACAAGCGGGCCGTCGGGCGGTTGGTGCTGCTGGGCGTCACGGTCGGGATGGCGGCGCTGAGCAAGAACGCGGGCGTACTGCTGCTCGTCTATAGTCTCGGCTTCCTGGCCGTGCTGGCCCTGCGCGAGCGCCGGCCGCGCCTCATCTGGCAGGCGGCGCTGGCCGTGGGCGGGCCGGCCGTCCTCATCGCCGGCTGGCTGTGGGCGCGCAATCAATCGCTCTACGGCGACTGGACGGCCACGAACCGGTTCATCGCCATCGCCGGCGGCGACCGCGGTTACACCCTGTGGCAAGTGCTGGGCGAATCGCACGGACTCAGCCTCTCCCTCGTCGCCGTCTTTGGCTGGTTCAACCTGCGCGCGCCGCAATGGGTCTATCTGTCGTGGTTGGCGATCGTCGTCCTGGCGCTTCTCGGCGCGTTGAGTTGTTTCTTGAGTTCGCGGGGCGAGAGCAGGGGGGCAGGGGAGCAGGGGAGCAGGGGCAAAGAACACGTCGGTCAATCACGGCATTCTCCCCCGCTCCCCAGCTCCCCCGCTCCCCCGCGCTCCGACCACCTCCTCGCCCTCCTCCTCGCCGGCTGGGTCATCCTGGTCTACGCCGGCCTGGCAACGTTCATGATGCGTACCGAGGCGGCGCAAGGGCGGCTGCTCTTTCCGGCCATCCTGCCGGCGGCGCTGGGCGTGGCCTGGGGGCTGGCGGGCTGGGGCGACTGCATGCCCCGTGGTCTGGGGGCCATCAACCGCCGCCTCTCGCCGCTGCTGGCGCTGCTGGCCCTGGCAACCACCATCTACTGCCTCCTCTTCATCATCCAACCGGCCTACCAACCGCCGGGCGTGGTCAATGCTCTGCCCGACGACGTTCGGCGCGTGCTGCCCGAACTGACCGATCGGGGCCAGGGGCTAACACTCCTGGGGGCGCGGGTGGAGACCGAGACTGCACGGCCGGGCGACGTCGTCTGGTTGACGCTCTATTGGCGGGCCGACGACGTAGTAGCGGACGCGCCGGAATTCATCGTCGAACTGTACGGCCGGGACGTGGAGCGCATCGCCAACCTCCACAGCTACCACGGCCGCGGCCTCTACCCGGCGACGCTCTGGCCGCAGGGCGCGATCATCGCCGACCGCTTCGCCGTGCGCATTGAGCCGGAGGCCGAGGCCCCGGTGTTGGGCCGCATCTTCGCGCGGGTGAACGGCGGCGCGCCCGGCATTGAAGTCGCCACGGTTAAGATCACGCCCCACACCCCGCCGCCCGCGCCCGATGCGTGGTTGGCCGAAATAGGCGATCACATCGCCCTGGTCGCAACGAACATCACGCCGGCTGAGGCGCGTCCGGGGCAGATCGTCTACGTCGAGGCGCGCTGGTACGTGCCGCGCGGCACGCCGCAACGCGACTACACCACCCTGATCCACCTGGGACAGCCCGACCGGCCGCCCCTGAGCACCGGCGACAGCCCGCCGTTGGGCGGCGACTATCCCACGCGGGCCTGGAGCAACGGCGAGACCATCGACGATCGGTATGAACTGGTGATCCCAGCTGACCTCGCCGCCGGCCGCTATCCCATCTGGATCGGCATGTACGACCCGGCCAGCGGAACGCGGCTGCCCGTCACTGTCGAGGGGGAGTTACAGCCGAACGGCGTCTATCTGGCCGGTTGGCTCGACGTGACCTGCGGGCCGCAGGACATTGGCTGTGACGAGTGAAGCGCCGCCGGTCGCGGAGCGCTTGCCGCTTACCAACCCGTTTACCGCCGGCGACGCCCCGGCGCGCTCCCTCAACCGGGTCTGGCTCATGGAGTTGCCCGGCGTCCCCGTGGAAGAAGGGCTGCTCGGCCGGCGCGCCGGCGAGGTGCTGTCGACTGAGGCCGTGCGCAGTCTGGTTCGCGCCGCGCCGCTGCCCCTCGATCCGGCCGCGCCCAATTTGCTCCACCGGTTCGATGCCTGTTTTGACGATCCACAAACGCGCGGGCCGGCGCTGGCCGTGGCCGGGATAGTCGGCCGGCGGCTGGCCGCCTACTTGCTGGCGCTGCGGCGCGGTGACGCGGCCAACCGGGCGGCTCGCCCCGAATGGGACGACGTTCACTGGGCTTATTGGGCGGCGGTCGAGCGGGTTGTCATCGGCGGCGGGCTGCTGGCCGGCCGGCTGGGCGAAGCGGCCATTGCCGAAACCCGCGCCTTCCTGGCCGCCGCCAACTGCGATCTGCGGGTCGAGCGCTCGCCGTTTGGGGCGGCCATCGCCCTGGTCGGGCTGGCCCGCCACGCGCCGCCAGACGCCCGCCACATGCTGCTGTTGGACTTCGGCCATACGGCGGTCAAGTGCGGCCTGGCCGCCTATCACGACGGCTGGCTGAGCCAGATCACCATCCGTCCATCGCTGTCCGCCCAGGGAATTGTCGCGTCGTCGGCGACGGCGGCGGAGCGCTGGGAGCGGATGGCCGCCCTGATCGTCGCGGAGTGGACGACTGCCATTCCGACGGACGAGCGCGCGCGGACAAGCATTGGCCTGGCGTTGGCGACCCACCTGGAGGGCGGCCACCCGTTCCCGACTGATCGCGGCAGCTACGGGCAGTTGCGCGAGCTTGCGCCGAATCTGGCGGCATTCGTGGGTGAGGAGCTAGCGCGGCGGTTAAGTCCATACCACTCCGTCATCCTTTTGCACGACGGATTGGCCGCGGCCAGCACCCGCGCCGGCGAGCCGCAGACAGTGGTAATAACGCTGGGCACGTTCATTGGGGTGGGGTATACGCTAGGTGGAGAGGGGTTGCGACCGGTTAGTGCTAATGTGACAGTGGGGCAGTCTGAGTCGTCTTGCTTTTGATTGGCGACCTGAACCTTGTACAATGGCATGCCATGATCGATCTGGCGCCTGACGAATTAACCGAGATCAAGCGAATAGTAAGGCCTTACGTTCCATCACAACACGTTCTGGCATTTGGCTCTCGCATATCCCGTACCGCTCGGCGCTCTTCCGATCTCAATCTTGTTTTGATGGGTGATAAGGAGATCGACCCACAGACGTTGGGCGATTTTAGAGGGGCCTTCGCTGAGTCAGACTTACCTATTCATGTGGACGTGCTGGATTGGCAGGCGCTCTCGAAGAGTTTCCAGCAGGTCATCATGCATTCGCCAGTGGAGACTCTGCAACAGCCTGACGATCCAATCCCGCAGCCGCAGTAACGCCCAGGGAGGTTAATCATGCAATTCGGTCTATTTGAGGAACGACCGCAGTTCGCCACGTTGGATGATCTGGTGGCCGCTATGATGAAGCTGGAGGACGACCCGCTCTTTCCGGCCGGCACGAACATGGTCATCTATCGCGGCAATCCACAGGCCAAGCTGATGATCATCGGCGAAGCGCCAGGTACCGAGGAAGACCGCCAGGGCAAACCGTTCGTTGGCCGTTCCGGCCAGTTGCTCGACCAAATCCTCAAGTCGGTCGGCTTCGATTCGGAGCAAGACGTATTCATCACCAACGCCGTCTTCCGCCTGCCGCCTGGCGACGACGGCAAGCCGCTGCGCAAGCCGACGCCAGACGAGATCGTCTACTACAAGCCCTATCTTTTGGAGATCATTCGCCTGGTTGACCCGCTCATCATGCTGCTGACCGGCAACGTGGCGACCGAATCGCTGCTGGACAAGACGGGCATTACCCGGTTGCGCGGGGAGTGGCAC
>NZ_JAYRVJ010000425.1:0-2448 GCF_041918635.1 Promineifilum sp. (SeqCode) | reverse complement strand
TCCAGGGCGCGCCCACCCGCGTCGGCCATCTCCGCGTCGCCGGCCTCCAGCGCCGCCGTCAACCGGGCCAGCCGGGCGGCGACCGCCTCGGCCTCCCTGGCCCGTTCGGCCGGCGCGCGCTTCAATTCCGCCTCCAGCGCCGCGACCAGGCTGTTCAGTTCCGCCCGCCCTGCGGCGTCGCCGCCCGGCGCGGCCAGGATGGACTGCGTTACGTGGGACAGGTGCGACTCGATATTGAGCACCGCGCCGCTGAAGTTGCCGGACATGACGTACTTGCTGCCGCCAATCTCGTCGCCGCCAACCGTCTTGCCGCCGAGGTTCACGTCGCCGCCAGCCGTCACCGAGCCGGCCACGTAGGCCCCGCCGCCGGTCTGGATGACCGGCCCGCCGGCCGGCAGCGGCGTCAGCGGGTCGGGCGCGGGCTGCCCTTTGCTGATGCCCTTGCCCCCGAGCACCAGGGCCACGGGGAAGTTCTCGCCGCTGACTTGGTAGACCGGCGTCTGGGAGACGTTGTACTCGCGGCGGGCGCTGGCCGGCACGGCGCGCGAGACGTAGCCCATCACGTCGCTGACCAGCACCTCCGCCGCCCCTTCGGCCGCCGCGTGGCCGGTCAGCGCCTCCACCAGATGGTAGGTGAAGATGCTCATGGCCCGGTCGGCGCGGACGTAGGAGCTTTCGGCGGCGGTGGACGAACTGAGCACGGCCCGCCCCTGCCCCGCGGCCAGGGCGACGACGCTCTTGGCCTCCGGCGGCGCGGCCGTCTTGACCAGCCCGACGCCGGCGAACAGGTCTTCGCCCTTGATGCCCATGCCGCCGGCATGACAGCAGTCGAGGACAACCAGTAGCCGGCGCGGCTGCACCTGTTCGATCTGCGCCGCCACGTCGGTGGCCCGCAAGAGCGAATCGCTCAGCGGCGAGCGCAGGTCATAGGGCAGCAGGTAGTAACTGTCGTCGGCGGCGTTGCGCGCGCCGTGACCAGAGTAGAAGAGGACGGCCGTGGCGTTGTCGCTGCCAGCGGCGGCGATGCGCTCCTGCAGCCAGGAGAGGCCCTGCCGGATGCCCTCGCGCGAGGCGTCGCGGCCGGTCAGCAGGCGCACGTTCTCGGCCGGGTAGGCGCAGCGCTCGGGGTGGACGAGCACGTCGCGCAGCGCGGCGGCGTCCTGGGCCACCGAAGGTAGGGCATATTGGGGGATGAGGTTGTCGTTGACGGCGATGAGCAGCGCGTAGCCGTGGGTGAACGGGTCGGTTGCCATACGTCTCCTCCGCGACGGTTCGCGCCCGCCAACGGTGCGGCATTATACAGCAATTGAGGCGAGGGGACAGTGGCAAAGATGTAAAAAATTCCGCGCACTGTTATGCTATACTATTCATGTGGACTTTGAGTGGGACGTGCAAAAGGCAAGGGCTAACCTGGCCAAGCATCAGGTTAGCTTTGAAGAGGCGCAGACCGTTTTTACAGACCCGTTCGCGCTGATTTTCGACGACGAGTGGCAGTCAGCAGGCGAACCGCGCGAGATCATTATCGGACATTCGGCGCAAAATCGGCTGTTACTGGTCAGTTTTACTGAGCGCCCCGGCGGCCTCATCCGTATCATCAGTTCGCGAGAGACGACTCGATCAGAACGTATTGAGTATGAAGAAAATATCTAAAACCCCTCAGGACAGTGAATCAGAAGACGCTCTTCTGCCGGAATACCAGTTCGACTATCGGCGCGCCAAGCCGAACCGATTCGCGGCCGGCGATAACCAACGGCTTATTGTATTGGATCCTGACGTGGCCGAGGTGTTCACATCGTCGGAAGCGGTTAACAAAGTCTTGCGAGCGTTGATCGCGTCAATGCCGCAAGCTGCCTGAAGCGTGTTCTTCGTTCGTAGTCAGGCGATTCATCGCCGTTCTGCGTCTTGTGGGGCGATTTGGCAAATTGCCCTTCAGGCTGAAGAGCGGCGATGAATCGCCTGACTACAAACCTGCACCGGTCAGGCATCGGCGTTTGTGCAACGCCGACGCCTGATCGATCGAGAGCTTAGTTGGGGCAAGTCCCCACATTGCGCCAGTTGAGGACGGTGTCGTTAACCGTCATCGTCCCGGTCGCGCCGTAATCCAGGGTCAGCATCCGGTTGCCGATCTCTTCGCACGACGCGCCTTTCTCGCCGTGCTCCCAGTCGCCCAGAGCGTACTTGTACTCGATCTGCGTCCCTTCCTTACCGGTCAGGGTGATCGTCCAGTGAGTCGCGTCCACGCGGGTCAGCTCCACGCCACCCGGATCCCAGTCCGGCAGCCCACCATCAAGGCGGCTGAGCGTGCCGGCGATGTGGACGATGCGGCCGGTGGCGTCGGTCGTATCCGGCACGGTGACGTTGAACGTCACCGACACCGTCCGCCGCGTCGCCGTCGCCTCGACCTCGCCGGAGTTGGCCGAGCGGTTGAACGACGTGTCCACGGCGCGG
>NZ_JAYRVJ010000424.1:0-2531 GCF_041918635.1 Promineifilum sp. (SeqCode) | reverse complement strand
TGGTGGCGCGTTAGTCGGCGCGCCGCAGCGGCGTCAGTCGCGCCGCGTCCCCCACGCTCTGGCCGTCCAGCGTCACCGGCAGGCGCGCGCCCGTCTCCGCGCGGTAGAGGCCCACTTCGACCGGATAGTCGCCCGCGGCCAGATCGCCCGGCAAGACGATCTCGTACGGATCGACGACCACTTCCCCCGCCACCCAGCGGCTCGTCGGATAGCTCCCCCCGCGGGGCATCGCGTCCGCCTGCCAGACGCAACACGTTCCATCGGCATTCAGCACATGGACGAAAACGGTGTAGTCGGCCGCCGGTTGCGCCTCCGCCTGCCAGACCAGTTCCAGCGTGTGCGTCCCCCCCGCTGCATTCAGGTTGTAGCCCAGCAGCGCGATTTCCCCGCCGAACGACGCGCCCACGGGGTGGTCGAACGGCGGCGGGGTGAAGATGCGCGCTGTCCATTCAACGGCCAACTGACCAAGATCGCTCTCGTAGATGGGCTGTCCTTGCCCATCTCTCAGTTCCAGCCGGAAGCGATAGTCGCCTGTGGGTAAGTCATCGGGAATGCGCACGATCTGGCGATCAATGATCAAGGCCGGCGTCTGCCATAGTGAGAAGGGATAGGTGTTGTAGACGGGCTGCGACCAGCCAAACGGGCGGACAACGCCGTTGGTATCACCTACCAGCGACAGGTTGATGGTCATGAAAGGCAGCGACTTCTCCGCCAGCCACCACAGCGCCAGGGACACCGGCTCGCCCGTCTCGGCCGCGCCGGCCCCGCGCTCGTAGCCCAGCAGCGTCAGCCCCTCGATCGGCGTCTCGCCGACGGCGTTGGGCGGCTGCGGCAGCGGGTCGGGCGGCGGGCCGGCGACGACCGTCACCGCCTCGAACAGCAGCGCGTCGCCCGCGAAGCTCCCCGTCTCATCCACCCGCGGCAGCCGGTCGCCGCCCGCCGGGTCGAAGAAGCCGATGCGCAACTGGTACAAGCCATTCTCGCCCGGCGGCGCGCCCGGCGGCACGGGCACGTCTACCCGCTGGATGATCGTCTCCCCCGGCGTCCACTGCTCGGCCGGGTAGGCGTCCTGATCGACCTGGCTCCAGCGGTGGCCGTTCAGGTCTTCCAGATGGACGAAGGTCGCCAGCGACGCGCCGGCGGGCGGCGCGGCCGTCACCGAGGCGACGAGCGTCACCGGCAGGCTCTCGCCGGGCGCGGCCGGGCCGGCGTCCACGCGCTCCAGGCCCAGCAGGCCGCCGAAGTTGGCCGGTAGGCCGGCCGCCGGCGCGCCGGCGACGGGCAGCACTGGCCGCTCGTCCAGCCGGTAGACGGTGAACAAGACCTGGCCGCTGTCGCTGCGGGCGATCTCCGGCTCGCCGCCCGCCTCCAGATAGGGCAGCGCCCACTCCGGCGCGGGGCTGTTGGCCGGGTAGAGGTAGAGCGCCGGGCCGGCGGCCGGGAAGACGAGCGCCCGGCTCTGCGGCAGCCACCTGATGCGGTCGTAATTGGCGCTCAGGAAGGCCAGCGTCGGGTGGCGGTAGTGGGGCGCGGCGACGTAGACGGTTGGCTGCTCTCCCAGCGGGATGGCGGCCAGCGTCTCATCCAGGTAGGCCGCGGCGGCGGTCAGGTCGCCGTCGTTGATGAGCAGCAGCTCGTCCTGCGTGGCCCACTCCTGGAAGTAGAGCCGCTGGGTGAGCATGTTGCCGCCCCACAGCAGAAGCAGGAAGATGATCGGCGCGGCGTAGGTGGGGTTGATCTGCGGCCAGCGCCGCTCCACGTCGCGCAGGAGGGTGAACAGGCCGATGGGCGGCAGGAAGAAGACGAACGGGATGAGGCCCATCGCCCGCAGGTTGCTGGGCACGATCTCGTTGACCGCCAGCGCCGTGGGCAGGATCATCACTAGCGGTGCCAGCAGGAGCAGCAGCACAGAAGCCCGCTGCCAGTCGTAGAACAAGCGCCGGTAGCGGGCGAGGCAAAGGAGCCAGCCGACTAGCAACAGCCCGCCGGTGACGAAGTCGAACAGCGGCCGGCCGGGCAGGTTGAAGCGCAGATAGGGATCGCCGACCAGGAAGAACATGCCGAAGGAGCGCAGCAAACTCTCGGTCAGCGTCAGCGCCTCGCCGCTGGCCGGGGAGACCTGGCCGATGCGTACCCAGAAGGCGTCGGGGTGCAGGGCGAAATAGGCCAGCAGCGGCAGCGCCGTCAGGAAGGCCACCAAGGCGACGAAGAGCAGTTGCCGCCAGCGCAGGGGCCGGGTGTGGGGGTCGAGCAGCAGCGGCAGCAGGGCGAAGGCCAGCAGGATGGGGAATAGGCGCGCCGCCAGATAGGTGTAGGCGGTCAGACCGATGAACAGCCCGGCCAGCCACAGCCACGGCCAGCGCCCGCCGCGCAGTCCGCGAAAGAGGGCCGCCACGGCCAGCGCCTGGAGCAGCGGCTGGCTGATGACGCGGAAACCCAACCGGCTGAAGAGCAGGTGCCAGAAGCTGACGGCCAGCAGCGCCGCCGCCAGCAGGGCGATGCGCCGGTCGGCCAGCATCTCCCGGCCGAGC
>NZ_JAYRVJ010000423.1:0-21901 GCF_041918635.1 Promineifilum sp. (SeqCode) | reverse complement strand
CTCGGATATTTCCGGTATCGCGCCGGCGCTATCGACCTTCACCCAGTATTGATGCGTTCCAATGGGCAGGTTATTCCACAGCACCGTGACGTGGTTGCTGTTGCGGTTACCCCAGGTGCAGCCCGTCACCGCGCCGCGAACTACCGGGTCGTAGGTCGCCGAGCCGATGACCTTGGTCAATGCCTGGTCGGAGTAGAAGGTAACGGTGATTGGCTTGATAATGCTGCGCGTGCCGGCATTGCGGAAGGTGGCCGTCAGCAGGGCCGTGGCCTTGCCCGTCGCCTTGTTGGGCAGGCTGATGACGTTAGAGGCCACGCCGCCGACCAGGTTCGACTGGCCGGGGTTCGCCGCCGTCCTCTGCCGGAACGCCTGGCCCATCGTCGTCAGGGCGGCTGCGTCGCCCGGGGCGAAGCTGGCAAAGTTGGTGCTGATCAGGTTGCTGGAGCCACCCGACTCGCTCGGGTTGGTGACGACGCTATACCAGAGCCATTGCTGCACCAAGCGGTTGCTGTCGATCGGGTAACCGAGGGCGGGGTCAACGGCCGTCTCCAGGAAGTTCATCGTCTCTTGCAGGTACTTGGTCACCCGCGGCGGGTCGAAGGGCCGGCCTTGCTCGTCCAGCAGGAACCAAGCGTTGTTTTGGAAGACGTAGGGGTAGAGCAGGCCGAACTCAGAGATGATCAGCGGCTTGTTCTGCTGGCCTCTGGCCTTCATCCATTGGCGCATCGCCACGACTTGCTCACGGAAAATGCTCACCCGGTCGTGCTCGGCGCGACAGATGACATCGGGGCGGGGGTCGCTGCTGGCCGAGTCCGGCGAACCAACGGCCGGGCACAGCGCGGCGTTGCCGGCGGAACTCAACTTGGCGATCGCCGGGTTGGTACCCAGGGCGATCTTGCCGTCGCCGTAGTCGTTGACATTGCCCGGCAGGCGCTCTTCCAGGATGTACAGGTGCATGTTCCAGATGTCGACCGGCATATCCTGACCGTAGAGGGCGCGGTAGGTATCCCAGACGATGGTCAGGTATTGCAACCGGCCGGGCGTCATCATGGACAGGCCGGCGACGGCGACCTTGGCGGTTGGGTCTACTTTCTTGATGTAATCGTAGACCTCATGATAGGCCCGCGCGTACACGTCGGGCATGGTGTTGTCCTGCAACTGGTTGTTGACGTCGACCTCATTGCCGACGAGCCAGTAGTGGCCGCGGTTGCGGCTGATCAGGCTGCCCAGCCCTTCCTGCAAAACGCCGTTGGCATCGCGATAGGTGAAGGCCAACGGGGGCGTGATCTTGTAGGTGGGCAGGCGACCGCCGGCGGCGTTCTGATCCTGCCGCACGCGGATGACGGGCGCGAATGAGGCGCTGCGGACATCCTGTCCGGCGGAGTAGGCGCTGAAGTTGATGTACCAGCCGGCGCCCAAGGTGGGAATCCAGGCCAATGAGTCGGCGTAGTGGGGCACGTAGCCCACGCCGTAGCGGCAGCTCGTTTCCGCCAGCACGGCGGCGTCGGTGCGCGGCTCCTCCGACTGGAGCGCGACGTCAGCACTGTGACGAAGCATGTCCGGCGCGGCCAGGACATGGAGGGCCAGGATGAGCGCCGCGGACGCGGCAAACAGACCGGCCAACAGGATTCGCGTGTTGCTCCTTTTCATTTTGTGTACTTCCTCGCAATTCTCAAGGTCTCGCGGCCGCCCGGTTGGGATTGGGCGCGTGAAAGCCGCGGCTGGCGGGTTGCCCCGCCGAATTGAGGTGGTCAGAGCCGGGGCTCAGGCCGGCTCCACGGGAGAATAAGCCATCTTGGCCGATTCGTCCACAGGACGAACGTGCCAATCCCAAGCCGCGTCGAGGGCTATCAGCCCTTCTTTCTCTGGGCAGTCGCTCTCGATGATGCGAAAAGCGTAGGCTTCTTCGTGAAAATCGTAGGCGATGGGCGCAAAACTGTCATGAATGGCGGCTGTGATCTGGTAGCGGCCTGGCAGGAACGGCAGCCGGTCGATGTGATAGCGAACGACGCCCGCGCCCTCCACGACGCCCAATTCCAGCCCGCCCGTTCGCGTGTTGGGGCCGTTGATGTGCAGGCCGTCGCTGCGGTACAGGGCCAGCCCGAACTCCGGTTCGCGGATCGGTTCATGGGCCAAATAGGCCATTTCGACGCATAGCGGATCGCCTGTCTGGAAGAGAGTCGCTTCCTCGCCATCAGCGTCCAGCAGGCGCACACCCGTAATCTCGATTTGGCGCGTCCCCCAGCGGCGAAAGCCGCGCTCATCGTTTTCGACGGCCAACTGACCGCCGACGCGCGCATTGATGTGGTCGCGATACTCGGCCAGGACGCGCTCGGTTGGGCCGGACAGCCGCACCCGCCCATCCTCCATCCAGACAACTTCGCTGCACAGGTCGGCGATGGTGTTGGTGTCATGGCTGATGAACAGGATGGTGACGCCGGACCGCTTCAGTTCCATGATGCGGTCGATGCACTTCGTCTGGAAGCTGTGGTCGCCCACGGCCAGAATCTCATCGACGATCAGGATATCCGGCAGCACGTGGATGGCGACGCTGAAGCCGAGGCGCATGTACATGCCTGACGAGTAATGCTTGACGGGCATGTCGATGAAGTGCTCCAATTCCGAGAAGGCGACGATGTTGTCGTAGAGCCTCTCCGTCTCCTCGCGAGACAGTCCCAGGACGGAAGCGTTGAGAAAGATGTTCTCGCGCCCGGTCAAGTCCTGGTGGAAGCCCGCGCCCAGTTCGAGTAGGGCGCTGATGCGGCCGCGCACCATGATCTCGCCACTGGTGGGCTGCAAGATGCGCGAGATGAGTTTGAGCAGGGTGCTCTTGCCGCTGCCGTTGCGGCCGATGATGCCGACACATTGCCCCTCCTGCACCTCGAACGACACGTCGCGCACGGCCCACAACCCCTGGCTTTTGGGGCGGCGGCGCGTGGCAACGGCGATGAGGGTTTCCAGCACGGATTGGGGGGTGTCCGGCGTAAACGCGAAGCGTTTGCTGACCTTCTCCAACCGAATTGCCGGTTGGCTTTGCTTACTCATAGGCGGGCGGATAGTATAGCAACTGGATGTTTTTGGCAACTGCGCTGGGAGCCTATACGCAGATTACGCAGATTCTCAGAGTAACCATGCTGGATCAGAAGTCGCTAACGATTCTGGAATTCGATAAGGTGCGCGAGTTGGTGGCGGGGTACACCAGTTTTAGCGGCGGTCGCGAATTGGCGCTGGCCATGCAGCCGACGACGGAACTGGAGCAGGCGCGTGAGTGGCAGGCCGAGACGCGCGAGGCGGTATCTTTGTTTGAGAGCGATAGCGGCATCACCATCGGTGGCGCGCGCGACGTACGCCGCGCGGCCGACAACGCGCTGCGCGGCTTCACCCTGCCGCCCGAGGACTTCCTGGGCATCCAGGCGACTGTGGTGGCCGGGCGAAACCTGCGGCGGCTGCTGTTGCGGCAGGAGGCGCGCGCGCCCCATCTGGCGGCCATTGCCGTGCTGATTGAAGATTGCCCCGGCCTCGTCAGCGCCATCACCAGCACCCTGGACGAACGGGGCGACGTGCTCGACAGCGCCAGCCCGCGCCTGGGCCGGGTGCGCCAGGAGCAGCGCGCCGTCCACGCCCGCATTCAGGACCGGCTGCAACGCATCCTCAACAGTAGCATGGCCCAGTACTTGCAGGAGGCGATCATCACCCAGCGCGGCGGGCGCTACGTCATCCCTGTACGCGCCGACGCCAAGGGGCGGCTGAAGGGCATCGTTCACGACCAGAGCGGCAGCGGCGCGACGCTATGGGTCGAGCCGCTGGGCACGGTCGAACTGAACAACGAGTATCGCGGCTTGCTGATGGAAGAGCAGGAGGAGATCCAGCGCATCCTGCGCGAGTTGTCGGAGCGGGTGGCCGACCACGGCGAGGCCATCAAGCGCGTCGTCGACCGCATGGCCGAACTGGACCTTATCTTTGCTCGCGCCAACTACGCGCTGGTGACCCACGCCGTCGAGCCGGCTTTCGTCCCCTGGCGCGAGACGCCCCAGGCCCGCCCGCCCCGCCACGGCAACGAGCGCGAGAAGTGGGCCCCCCCGCCGCGCGACCTGCATCCCGGCTCCACCGTCTGGATCAAGGCCGCGCGCCATCCGCTGCTGAATCCGCAGACGGTCGTGCCGACCAACCTGACGTTGGACGAGCACACCTTCGTCGTCCTGATCACCGGCCCCAACACCGGCGGCAAGACGGTCAGTCTGAAGACGATGG
Source organism: Promineifilum sp. (SeqCode) (assembly GCF_041918635.1). Taxonomy (NCBI): domain Bacteria; kingdom Bacillati; phylum Chloroflexota; class Ardenticatenia; order Promineifilales (SeqCode); family Promineifilaceae (SeqCode); genus Promineifilum (SeqCode); species Promineifilum sp. (SeqCode). Next base: position 17,650 of record NZ_JAYRVJ010000423.1, on the reverse strand, counting down.
GGCTGATGATCGTCATGGCCCAGGCGGGCCTGCACGTGCCGGCCAACGAGGCGCGCCTGACCGTCTTCGACAACGTCTTCGCCGACATCGGCGACGAGCAATCTATTGAGCAGAGTCTATCCACGTTCTCGGCGCACATGACCAACATCGTGCGCATCCTGGCCCACGTGGACGAGCGCTCGCTGGTGCTGCTCGACGAACTCGGCTCTGGCACCGACCCGACGGAGGGCGCGGCGCTGGCCCAGGCGGTGGTCAATTTCCTGCGCGACAAGGGGGCGACGACCTTTGTGGCGACCCACTTCCCGGAACTGAAGGTTTACGCCAGCCAGACGCCGGGGGCGACCAACGCCTCGCTGCTGTTTGACATGGAGACGCTGTCGCCCACCTATGAGATGACCATCGGCCTGCCCGGCCGCTCCAACGCCTTCGCCATCGCCCGCCGGCTGGGTCTCGATTCGTCCATTCTGGACGACGCCATGCGCCAGGTCAGCGCCGACAGCCATCAGGCCGAAGACCTGCTCGACTCCATCTACACGCTGCGCGAAAAGATGGAGTCGGAAGAGGCGCAGACGCGGCTGGCGCTACGGCAGGCGGAGAACGAGCGCGACCGGCTGCGGCAGCGCATCGACGACATCGAGGTCGAGCGGCAGCGCATCCTGGAAGAGACGCGCCGGGAGATGACGCGCCAGATCGAGCTGCTTCAGGCCGAGATTCGGCAGGCGCGCTCGAAGCTGCGCGACGCCGCTTCGCTCAACGCGGTGAAGAAGCTGAGCAAGCAGGTGGCCGAGCTGGAGGTGGCGCAGCCGGGCGTGCTGGCCCCGGAGCCGGCCGAGACCCCCGACGCCGCCCGCGGCAAGCGGCGCGCGCTCCAGGTGGGCGACACCGTCCACGTGCGCTCGCTGAACGTCAAGGGGGAGATCGTCTCGCTGGGCAAGAGTGAGGCGATGGTGGCGGTGGGGCGCTTGCAGATGCGCGCCGGCTTCGAGGACCTGGAATTCAAGGGGCGGCCGGTGGAAGAGCAGACGGCGTCGACCGGGCCGGTGGCTCCGCTGCACCCCTCGCCGGGTATGGAGTTGGACATTCGCGGCGTGCGGGTGGAGGACGGCATCGACCGGCTGGGGCGCTACATCGACTCGGCCTTCCTGGCCCGGCTGCCGTTCGTGCGGATTATCCACGGCAAGGGCACGGGGCGGCTGCGCCAGGCGGTGCGCGAGGAACTGACCCAGAACCGGCACGTCCGCGCCTGGGAAGAGGGGAAGGATGGCGAGGGCGGGCCCGGCGTCACCGTGGCGCACCTCGTCGAGCATTAAGAGCTCACGCAAAGAGCGCAAAGAAGCAAAGAACGCAAAAAGAAATCTCTTTCTTTGCGTTCTTTACTTCTTTGCGCTCTTTGCGTGAGCCTCTTACGGCGAGACCCAGACGACGAAGGTCAGTGTCGCGTCCCGGTAGTGTCCGATGATCTCCCAACACCCAGCCGTCGGCACAGCCACGCCGGTCAGCATGAACTGGCCCACGTCAGCGTGGTAACCGTTCGTGCCACCCGTCTGCTCGAAGGTTGGCGCGTCGCCATCCAGCCGCCGGCCGCTGACCGTAATTTGCGGCTGTTGTTCGGTCGTCATGTCGTACCCCTCGCGCCACCACAACACCTTTTGTCCATAGCCGTGTTCGTTGCTCGGCAGGCCATGCCAGTGGCCGTCGGGGTATAGCATTGTCCACAACTCATTCGTCCCGTACCAGAACTCGCCGTAGGGGGCTTCGGGGGCGTAGGGCGCTGGTGGGACGAAGGGTGGGTCTTGGGGCTGGGTGATAGGGCAGTTGGCCGGCGGCCACGGGGTCGGGAAGATGGATGGCACGGTTAGCGTCGGTGTGGCTGGCTCCATCAGGGCGGCGGAGTCCGACGGGACCGGGGGTTCGGTGGGCGCGGTCGTCGCCTCGGGGACGAGCGCAGCGGGCGCGGCGGTAGCAACGGGCGCGTCGCCGGCCGGCGACGCGCTTTGGGCCGCGGGCGGGTTGTCGGCCCCCTCGCGGGCAGCCAGCGGCGCGCCACAAGCGGTCAGCAGCGCCGCGAAGAGGGTCAAATACAGAAGCAGATGGAGCATCGGTTACCTCGCTTGTCGAGTCTACCACGTATACACCGCGGCCTGACGCGAGGTTCCCATTATGAATCGACCGGTTGCGTCACCGCCCGCAATTGACCGAGAAAGTGGAGCCACCCATCGATGTGGCTCTGGCGGTCAGCCTGCTCGACGGGCGAGTCGCCATACGTCCCGTGGGTGATGGCAACCCGGCAACCGGTCGCCGATGGGGCGAAGCGAACGTCCACCGTGCGCGCCGGCAACTCCGGGCGGTGGGCCCACTGCCAGGTGAAAGCCAGCCGTTCGCCAGGCTCAAAAGCGGTGTAGCGCCCCGACAACGCCCAGCCCATCTTCGGCCAGCGCAGCACGTACTCCCCGCCGGATCGCGCGTCTACGTCGGCCTCCGGCGGCCACCAGCGCGCCAGCAGTTCGGGCGTGATGAAGTAGTCAAACGCTTGGCGCGGAGATAGGTCGGGCAGATCGGCGGCAACCACCATGTGGTCGGAACCGCTCGGTTGTTGAGTGGGTGCGTCCATCTATTCGATCTCGTAAGCCACGCCGGCCTCGTCCAGCTTGCGCATCCGCTCCCATTCGGGTAGGTCGTTCTTGCCGCCGGCCTCCTTCAGGGCCATGATCTGGCGCATCTCCATCACCTGGTCGCGCAGCACGGCCGCCCGCTCGAACTCCAACTGTTGCGCCGCCTGCTTCATCTGCTTCTCCAATTCGGAGATGATCTTGCTCAACTCCGCCTTGGGCAGGTCGGCGGCCGTCACGTAGCCGCCCTTCGACTCGGCCACGCCGTGAGCCGCCTGTCCGTGGGCCATCTCGCGTTGCGCCGTCAGTTCGTCGGTCAGCACGTGCACCGCTTTGATGATGCTGCGCGGCTCGATGCCGTGGGCCGTGTTGTAGGCCATCTGAATCTCCCGGCGGTTGTTGGTCGTCTGGATCGCGCCGCGCATCGAGTCGGTCATTTTGTCGGCGTACATGATCACCTTGCCGTCCACGTGGCGGGCGGCGCGGCCGATGGTCTGGGTCAGCGCCGTCTCGGAGCGCAGGAAGCCCTCCTTGTCGGCGTCCAGGATGGCGACAAGCGACACCTCCGGCAAGTCCAGCCCCTCGCGCAACAGGTTGATGCCTACAACCACGTCGTAGACGCCCAACCGCAGGTCGCGCAGAATTTCCGTCCGCTCCAGCGTGGCCACTTCGGAGTGCAGGTAGTGAACCTTGATGCCCATCTCCAGCAGGTAATCGCTCAGGTCTTCGGCCATGCGCTTGGTTAGCGTCGTCACCAGGACGCGCTGGCCGTTGGCGATGCGCCGGTTGACCTCGCCGATCAGGTCGTCCACCTGGCCGCGCACCGGCCGCACCTCGACTTCCGGGTCGATGATACCCGTCGGCCGGATGATCTGCCGCACGACCTGGGTCGAGTGCGACAGTTCGTACTCCATCGGCGTCGCGCTGGTGAAGATGACCTGGTTGAGCAGCCCCTCGAACTCCTCGAAGTTGAGCGGCCGGTTGTCCAGCGCGCTGGGCAGGCGGAAGCCGTAATCCACCAGGATGCCCTTGCGGCTCTGGTCGCCGCCCCACATGCCGCGCACCTGGGGTATGGTCATGTGGCTTTCGTCGATGATCATCAGGTAGTCGGCCGGGAAGTAGTCGAGCAGCGTCCAGGGGCGGGAGCCGGCCGGACGCTGGTCAAGGTGGCGGCTGTAGTTCTCGATGCCGGGGGTGAAACCGACCTCGCGCAGCATCTCCAGGTCGTACATTGTGCGCTGTTCGATGCGCTGCGCCTCCAGGAAGCGCTTCTCGTTCTTGTAATAGGCGATGCGCTCCGTGAGCTCCGTCTCGATGTCGTTGATAGCCCGCGCCAGCTTCTCCTCGTCGGTGATAAACTCGCGCGCGGGGTAGATGGCGACGCGGGTGTGCTCCAGCAGTACCTCGCCCGTCAGCGGGTCGAACTCGGCGATGCGCTCGACGGTGTCGCCCCAGAACTCGATCAGATAGGCCGTCTCGGCGTAGGCGGGATAGATCTGGAGCGTGTCGCCGCGCACTCGGAAAGTGCTGCGCCGCAGTTCCATGTCGTTGCGGTCATACTGGATGTCCACCAGATGGCGCAGGATGGTGTTGCGCCGGTACTGGCCGCCGCGCTCGATCTCCAGGATGACGTTGCCCCACGCCTCCGGATTGCCAATGCCGTAGATGCAGGAGACCGAGGCGACGATGATCACGTCGCGCCGGCTCTTGAGCGTCGCCATGGCTTGCAGTCGCAGGCGGTCGATCTCCTCGTTGATCTGCGTCTCCTTCTCGATGAAGAGGTCGTGGCGGGGGACGTACGCCTCCGGCTGATAATAGTCGTAGTAGCTGACGAAGTAGGAGACGGCGTTGCGCGGGAAGAACTCGCGGAACTCGCTGTAGAGCTGGGCGGCCAGGGTCTTGTTGTGGGCCAGGATGATCGCCGGCCGCTGCGTCTGCTGGATGATGTTGGCGATGGTGAAGGTCTTGCCCGTGCCCGTCGCGCCCAACAAGGTTTGGAACTTGTCGCCGCGCAACATGCCTTCGACAAGTTCTTCAATGGCCTGCGGCTGGTCGCCGGTGGGCGCGAAGTCGGATACCAGTTGAAAGTCGGACATATTACCTTTCGCCCTCTCAAGTGGAATAGAACAACCGTTCGTTATTATACCATACTTAACAGCGCAAGTATACTGGGTGCGGCAGTCCGTGTGAATATGAGGAGCATTCCATGAGGCGAAGGGCGACGTTAATCTTATATGCATGGTTGGTCGTGCTCCCCATTACGCTGGTCGGAGGGTGTCGCGGAACCGGGCCGGCGCTTGAATCGCCAGGTATGCCAGGGAGTGCAGCAGTAGAAATGGCTACGCCCCCGGCGCGCACCCTATCGCCAACAGCGACAACACCCGTTGTCACTCCCTTTTCGCGGGCCCCATCGGAGCGAGCCACCGGCGTGCCGACCACGCCGACTGTGACCATGTGGCCGCATCGCCCCGATGCACACGATGATAGCTTTTCACCGGCTCTATCGGCTGATGGGCGCTTCGTGGTTTTTACCTCGCGCGCCGGCGATCTGGTCGAGACCCCTCTGGCCGTCTGTCCGGGTATGGATGGCTCGTCTCTAAATTGCGCCTCCGTCTTCGTCCGCGATCGACAGACGGGAACGACGACGCTGGTTAGCGTCTCGAACGAAGGGCAGCCGGGCAACGCCGACAGTTTCCATCTGGATATCTCGGCCGATGGCCGCTGGATCGCGTTCAGTTCCGGGGCGAACAACCTGGACGAGGCCAAGCGTGGTTGGGAGTTGGGTGTCTTTCTGCACGACCGTGAAGCCAGAACGGTTCAGTTGCTCAGCCCTTCCGGCAATGAGCCGGCGATTTCAGCCGATGGCCGCTTTGTCGTCTTCAGTGGGCTTGGCGACGGGTGGAATGTTTACGTGTTCGACCGCACAACCGGCCAGAGCGAGCTACTGAGCGCCTCGACCGATGGTCAACCGGGTGATGGCGATAGCCTGTCGCCAGACATCTCGGCCGATGGTCGTTGGGTGGCCTTCTGGTCGTGGGCGGGCAATCTGACGGCCGATGACGTCGAACACTGTCAGCCGCAAGGCCGAAACTACAGTTGCGGGGATGTGTTTCTGTTCGACCGCCAGACCGGTGAACGAATACGGCTGCCGGTCGGCGTCGGCTATGGCCTGGGTATGGGAACCTTTGGCCTGAGCCTGTCCGGGGATGGCGGCCGACTGACGTTCAATGACGTGGTATATGACCGGGCCAGCGGGCAACTTGGGCCACTATGCAGTGAGGCGATCAACTGCTCTGGCGGCGTCTTGTCGGAAGACGGCCTCTCTGTCATTTACGCCGACGGCCCGAACATCTATGTATTCGACAGGCTCACCGGCGAAAGGGAACTGGTGAGTGTGACAAGCGATGGCGTTGCCGGCAATGGGACGGTTGTGAACTACAGCTTCACTTCCGAGGGTGAGCAGCTACAACCGGGGGTTGCCCTGTCGGCCGATGGTCGTTGGGTGGCCTTCAGTTCGACGGCCGATAACCTTACCGATGGCGACGCAGCGCAGTGCAGCAACTTCCTGTTCGCCGCGCACAACTGCTACGACATTTTCATCCACGATCGCTCATCGGGAGCGACGGAGTGGATCAGCCGGCCGATTGATATCGAGCAATGACCTGCTCGTTCAGCGGCCCGCTTCCACGACCCTGATCTCAAACAGCGCCGGCCACAGTTTGCCGGTGACAAACAGCCGGCCGCTCGCCGCGTCGAAGGCGATGCCGTTCAGCACGTCGGCCGGCTGGGTCAGCGTTGTCGTGTCCAGCAGCCCGGTCAGGTCAATGTAACCCAGCACGTCGCCCGTCTCCGGCGAGATGCGGGCGATGCGGTCGGTCAGCCAGATGTTGGCCCAGATTTCGCCGTCCACGTACTCCAGCTCGTTGAGCATCGCCAGCGGCCCCTCGTGGTCGCGCACGGTGATGCGGCCGGTCTCCTGCAACGTCTCGGGATCCCAGAAGCGGATGGTCGGTGTGCCGTCGCTGACGATGAGCCGCGTCCCGTCGTGGGTGATGCCCCAGCCCTCGTGCGGGTAGCTGAACGTCTGGAGGGGGGTAAAGGTGGCCTTGTCATAGATAAACCCCGTCTCCTCCTGCCAGGTCAGCTGGAAAATCCGGTCGCCCAGGACGGTAATACCCTCGCCGAAGTACTGATCCTCCAGCGGTTGCGAACGTACTACCGCGCCCGTCTCTAGCGCCACCTCGCGCAGGGTGGACTCGGCCCAGCGGCCGGTGCCCTCGTAGAGCCGGCCCTCGTCGATGACCAAGCCCTGTGTGAAGGCGTTGGGATCGTGGGGGTAGGTGTTGACGATCTCGAAGGTGTAGGTCGCCGGCGGGGCGGGGGTCGGCGTCTGCGTCACGCCGGGCGTGGGTGTCGGCACAATGCGCGGCGTCACAGAGGGGGGTGGGGCAGGCGTGGTCTTGGCGGCAGACGCGGCGTCGGACGAGGCGGCGTCGTCGGCGTTAGCGGCCGTGGGTTGCGCCGCGACGGCCTCCTCCGGCGTTGGCGCGACCGCGGTGGGGGCCAGTGTGGCGATGGCCTCCGGTGCGTTTCCGGCGCATCCGGCGCACAAGATCGATAGACAGAGAGCGGTGAGCAGCGCGAACAGATATCGAGGCATGGGGGGCCTTCCTGAAAAGTAGTGATCGTCGATTGTGCCGCCGCCGGTCGCAACGCGCAAGCGGGTTGGAAGCGGAATCCACAGATTTCACCGATTACACAGATTTGGGAAGTTGCCGGCGGGCGTGCCTTAGGGAGGCGCGTTCGATGGAAGGAAGCGCTGAACCCCGACCAGCCAGCAGATGTGGCCGTCGTCGGCCCATTCCACCAGCCAGTCGCCCGCGCCCAGCGTCCGGCGCGCGCCGCGCAAGAGCTGCTGCAGCCGGCGGCCAAACGGCGGCAGATCCTCATCAGGCCGCAGGCCGCGCCGCAAGCGGGGCAACGACAGGGCCATGTCGCCGGCCTGGGCGGCGTACCGGATCAGGTCGCTCTCGCCGCTCTCTTCCATGAGAGCGACGCCGGTCTGTTGCGCCGCTACCTGTTCGGCGATCAGCACGTCACGGCGGGCGTCCCCGTCCGGGCCAAACGCTGACCAGGCCACGGCCAGCGCCCCGGCCGCCGCCGCCGGGTCATCAAAATCGATGAAGGCGGGGGAGGGCCGAGCGGACGCGCTGTCGCTCGCCTCGCCGGCGGCGCGCACGGGACAAAGGCGCACCGGCTGCCGGAAGCGGGGCAGGCGCACACTGTGAATGAGCGTGTTGTGTAACAGCTGCGGGTCGGCGACGGTCACGCGGGAGCCGGATTCAACCGCCAGCCCTTCGGCGCGGGCCAGCCGGAAGAACTCGTCAAGCAGGATGGCCCCGGCTGGCACGGGCAACCCACCCCGCGCCGCCTCGTCGAGCAGCCGCCCGGCGTCTCCCACCTTGCGCCGCCGCGCCCGCCCCGCGCCCAACCAGATGAACATTGTTCCGGTCATGCTCCTGATTATTCCATAATGTTGGCGGTTGGCCGCTTCTCATCCGCGTCAATCTATGCTAAGCCACGTCATCCGCGTTCCATATTCTTGGACCGCGTTTCACCAAATCGAAAACCCGAGTGGAAGCGCGGAAACAATTGTGATAGAATTGCGTAAGATCATGAGTATCTGTCCTATGGCTGGTATGGAAGGCGTGGCGGATGCTGACAGAGCGACCGCGCGCCGCAATGGCTGCCACCACTGCCGGCGACAGAGTAACATAGGGGCCATGACGCGCCATGATGTCGCGGTTGGCATTGTGCATGACGCATAGGGAAGTTCCGCTCACCCTCTTGTCCGTTTATGCTGGTCACTCCAGTGCTTCGGAGTGCCTGCCACCCATTCGATCGCCCCTCCCTACTGTTCGCAAGACGATCCCTGGTTACCTGGGCCGCGGTCAACCCCTGCCGGCCGTTTACCATACCTAGCCTCGTCATCGAGCGGGTCGCGCTGTGCTGTCTGCCTTTCGAGCCGGCCTGCCCGTATTGTTTTACCCACTGGCGAAAGGAGTTATTGAGGATGTCCAAAAAGAAGGTGGTGTTGACGGAGGAGCAAAGAAGGCGCAACGCGGAGATTCTCGCCCGTTTGGAAGAGGAACGGGTGCGCCTGGTCGAGGAGACACGCGCCTTGCAACAGCAGGAGCGTCGCCGCCCTGGCCGCAAGCGCAAGAAGAAGCCCATGGAAGAGTTGATGGCCGCCGCGGATTAGCGCCGCTTTGCATCATTCAGCGACATTCGTTCGCCTGAGCGCCAGACGCCTGCGTTATCGGATTCGATAGCGCAGGTGTTTTTTATTGGTCCTCGCGCCGGGGAGAGGACTTTGCTGAGGGGACGCGATCCGGTTAGTTGTCTTCGCGGAGCGTCTCCCGGAAGAGGGCCAGGATACGCCGCCAGGCGTCTTCGGCCGCCTCCGGGTCATAGACGGGCCGGCGGTCGTTCATGAAGGCGTGGCCCGCGTCCTCATAGATCACCATCTCGTTCGCCACGCCAGCCGCGTCCATCAGCGCCGCCCGCCGCCTCGCCACCTCCGGCGAGACGCCGCGATCCTGGCCGCCGTAGATAGCCAGCACCGGCGCCTGGATGCGCGCGGCCTCCTGCGGCGTCATCTCTGGCCCGCCGCCATAGCAGGGTACGGCCGCGCCGATGCCCTCCAGCTTGGCCGCGCCGTGCCAGGCCAGCCCGCCGCCCATGCAGAAGCCTACAATGCCAACCTTTTTGGGCGCGACCCCCTCATCGGCGAGCAGGTAATCCACCGCCGCCTGGATGACCCCCAGCGCATCGGGATACTCCAACGCCATCGCCAGCTTGCGCGCCTCGTCGGGTTCGTGGGCTACTTCGCCATAATAGAGGTCGGGGGCCAGGGCGACGAAACCCTCGGCGGCGAAGCGGTCGGCGATGTCGCGGATGTTGTCGTTCAACCCCCACCACTCCTGGATGACGACAACGCCCGGCCGCGCGCCGTCGCCCGCCGGTCGCGCCAGATAGCCGCGGGTCTGGCGGCCGTTGGCATACAACTCGATATCGGGATTGCGTGTCATGATACCTCCATCAGGCGATCGGATTCCGCCAAGTCTACTACAAGGGACGCTTCTTCGCCGCGCCATAGGCCGCCAGGGCGCGCTCGCGGGCCAGGGCGTGATCCACGACCGGGTAGGGGTAATCGCGGCCGAGCACACAGCCGACGGCGCGCTGTTCGGCAGCCGGCATGCGCCACGGCTCGTGCAGCCGCTCGAGTGGCACGCCGGCCAACTCGGGCAGCCAGCGGCGGACGTAGGCGCCCTCCGGGTCGAATTTCTGGCCCTGGGTGGTGGGGTTGAAGACGCGGAAGTAGGGCGCGGCGTCGGTTCCGGTTCCGGCCGTCCACTGCCAGCCGCCGTTGTTGGCCGCCGGGTCGCCGTCGAGCAGGCGCTGCATGAACCAGCGCTCTCCCCAGCGCCAGTCGATCAGCAGGTCTTTGACCAGAAAAGAAGCGACGATCATGCGCGCCCGATTGTGCATCCAGCCCACCTCCGCCAGTTGGCGCATGGCCGCGTCGACGATGGGGTAGCCGGTGCGACCGTCGCGCCACGCGGCAAAGTCGGCCGGGTCGTTTTGCCAGGGCACGTCGCGCAGCGCCGGTTTGAAGCTGCCGCGCAGGACGTGGGGAAAATGGTCGAGGATGTGGATGTAGAACTCGCGCCAGATGAGTTCGTTGAGCCACGCCGTCGCTCCCTGACGGCCCGCGGGATCAGAAGGGTCGCGTTGTGCAGTCAGCGCGGCCACCACGGCTGCGCGCGGCGAGAGCATGCCCCAGCGCAGATAAGGCGACAACTGGGACGTGCCGTCCAGATCTACCCGATCGCGCCGCTCGCTGTAAGCGTCGATGCGCTCGGCCACGAAGCGGCGCAGCCGGCGGTGGGCCTCGGCCTCGCCCGGCGGGAACGGCGCGCCGGGCGAATAGGGCGGTGCGTCCGGCAGCGGTTCGCCGGCCACGTTGCCCGGATCGGGCAAGACGTCGGGGGCCGGGCGCAGATCGGCCTCATCCGGCAACGGCTGGGCCAGCCAGGCGCGGCTGAAGGGGGTGAAGACGGTGAAGGGCGTACCGTCGCGCTTCAGCACTGTGCCCGGCGGCCGGACGGCGGTGCTGCCCACCAGTCGCAGCGGCAGGTGGATCAGCACCTCGTCGTCGCGGCGCTTGGCGTAGGTCGAGTAATCCTCTTCGGCGAAGATGGCCGACGCGCCTGTCTCGGCCGCCAGCCGGGCCAGCGCCTCCACCGGCCGGCCGCGGCGCACGATCAGCCGGCTGCCGCGCGCGCGCAGGTCAGCGTCCAGCGCCCGCAGCCCGGCCAGCATGAAGGCGATCCGCTGGGAGCCGGCATAGGGGCTGTTGAGCAGCGCCGGGTCGAGCACAAAGACGGGCACAACGCGCCGCGCGTGGGCCAGCGCAGCGGCCAGCGCGTCGTTGTCGGCCAGTCGCAAATCGCGGCGGATCCACCAGATGGCGGCGCCGGCCGCCGGGTCTTGCCGCGCGTCGCTCATCGGTTCGTTCGCTCGACTGTGTGTGTCACCTGCTCGATGAACGCCAGCACGTCGCTACTGTAGTCATAGCCACCCGGTTCCAGACGCACGAAACGGTGAGTGCCCGGCACTTCGCGGTAGGTCACCGGCTGGCCCATCTGACCGACCAGCTGGCGGGTGGCGGCGGGGGGCACGGTGGTGTCGGCGTCGCCCTGCAACACCAGCGCCGGACCCGCGACACGGGGCGCGAACGCCCGCGCCGATTGCCCCAGCCGGCGCAGATCGTCGATAGCGCTGAGTGGCAGCCGCACCTGTTCGCGCAGGTATTGTTGCACCTGGGGATCGTCGAGGTCGGCATCGGGGAGCAGCGCCTCTAACTGCCGGCGCACGCCAGGGCTATTGAAGTCGGCCCGCCTGAACGGCGCGACGTTGCGGAAGACGTGCTTCAGCAGGGGGAGCAGGCGCAGCAGGCATCCGCCCAGCCGCCAGAAAGGGGCCAACAGCACCAGTCCGTCGGGCGGGTCGTCGGCCGCCAGGCGCAGCGCCAGCGCCCCGCCCATCGAGTAGCCGATCAGCACGGCGGTCTGATGCGCGGCGCGCAAATCGCGCCAGGCGGCGCGGGCCGCCGCCAGCCAATCTTCGCTGCTCACTTCGCCCAGCCGGACGATGTCCGGCCCAAAGCCGGGCAGCAACAGGCCATGCGCCGCGTGCCCGGCTGTAGCCAGGCGTTCACCCAGGGGGCGCATCTCGGCCGGTGTGCCGGGAAAGCCGTGGATGAGCAAGACGCCCGTCGGGCCTTGGCCGAGTTGAAAGGGCTGGTGTTCCGGGCCGGTGAAAAAAGCGACCTTAGCGGCCATCGCGCTCATCGCTTCAGAATGTCGCGCAGGGCCGCTTCCAGCATCGGGAAGCGGAAGGTAAAGCCGAGGGTTTCCAGCTTCCTGACGCTGACCGGCCGCCCTTCCAGCACCAGGGCCGAGACTTCGCCCAGCAACAGTTTCAGCGCGAACTCCGGCACAGGCAGTAGCGACGGACGGCCCATCACCCGGCCCAGGATTTTGCTGAAGTCGGCGTTGGTCACCGGGTTGGGCGAGGCGACGTTGTAGATGCCGCGCGCCGCTTCCGTATCGGCCAGGAAGCGCAGGGCGCGCACGGCGTCCTCGGTGTGAATCCAGGTGAACCACTGCTTGCCGCTGCCCAGCCGGCCGCCCGCAAACAGCTTGAATTGCAGCAAGGAGGCTGGCAGCGGCCCCGTCTCCAGGTTGAGCAGGGGCGCGGTGCGAGCTACGACGCGCCGGACGCCCATCTCCTCCACCGCGGCCGTGGCCGGTTCCCAGTAGTCGGCCACGACCTCGGCCAGGAACTGCCGCCCGCGCCCGCTTTCCTCGGTCATGACGGTGTTCGTCGCCGGGTAGTAGTCGATGCCCGACATCTGGACGACTACCTGCGGCTTGACGGTCGCTGCGGCCACGGCGGCGACGACCGCCTGCCCCGCGTTCCGGCGGCTCTCCTTGATAAGGCGCTTGCGTTTGTCCGACCACGTGCCGGGCAGGGGGATGACGCCGGAGCCGCCGGTGGTTTCGCCGGCCAGGTTGACGATGGCGAAGGCCCCATCAGCCAGATGACCCCAGCCGTCGGCCGTCCGCGCGTCCCACTGTACGACCTGAACGCCGCTGCTTGCGGACTGCTTGGCCGGGCTGCGGCTGAGAATAATGACTTCGTGCCCATCGGCCACGAGGCTCTCAGACAGGCGGCTGCCGATGAAGCCGGAGCCGCCGGTGATGATATATCGCATGGTATTGTCCCTCGGTTACCGGAAGGCGAACCGTTTCCTTTCGCTGTTGGGCCACGCGGCTGATGCGCGGCCGATCCTCACCCGCAGATACTACTAAATATCTATCAGCAATGCACTCTTGCCGGCGCCCACGAGATCGATCGGCTGCATTAAAAATAGTATTACAACGCCTAAGCGATTTATCTTATCGTTCACGCCTGTGTTAACTGCTTTACACCTATAATGCAATAAAAGAACCATGTAACTATCTCTATAACCGTACACTGAAAGTGTGTAACGGGTCGGTATTTTAGCAGGGGTAGTATCATGAAACATTACGTAGTTCGCTTAGCCACGGCACTCGCCGTGTGTATTGCCATTGGCCTGGCGCTCCTGACCTTGATGCAGGTGTCCCAGGCGCGAGCCAATGGTGGGTTGCCGTCGTTGACGTTTTTGGGGGAAAGTGGGAGCTATAGTGTGGGCGAAGGGCATAACTTCATCGTCAAGGCCCGCCACCCCTTTCGCTTTGTGTTCATGCCCGGTCCGACGTATGCCGCGCGCGAGGGCGAGCGGGTCTGGTCGGTTCAGGGCGATGTTGAGGCGCCGCGCGCCGAGCATCAAGTTACCACTCTCGTCGGAATGGTAGCTAAGGACTGTATCATCGAGTTCGTCGCCATCGATGACGACGAGGACGACCGTATCAATCATTTCCTATTGGACGGCCAACCTATTTACACGATGGGCCAGGGCATGACCACCCGCGGCCGGTTTGTCGTTCCCTGGGCCGGTATGCTCAGCTATCGCGTCGAGGATAGTATTGGCGTATTCCTGAACGTTTGCGATAAGCAAGCGACGCCAACCGCGACGGTGACGGCGACGGCCACCAGCACGGCGACGCCGACGATCCCGCCCACCGAGACGCCCACGGCCACCGCCACCGTGCCGCCGACGGAGACGCCGACGGCCACGGCAACGACGCCGCCCACCGAAACGCCGACAGGAACCATCACCGCGACGCCGCCTACGACCACGCCGACGGGCACGGCCACGGTCACAGCGACGCCCGTCACGCCCACGGCCACGGCTACGACAACCGCCACGCCGCTCCCGCCCACGGCTGAGCCTGACATCACCACGCCCACTCCCTCGCCGACGCCGGTCCGCGATCCCCGACTGCCGGCCTGCTTGCGCATCAACTTCGACGTGAGCGGGCACGAGGCCAAACAGGGGCTTTACGTCGTACGCGAGGTGGGCGGCCGGCAACTGGCTACCTGGGAGGCGGCTAACGGTTGGAAGGATAGTGGCTGGTTCTACGACATCGACATCACCTTCGCCGCGGTCTATGTTGAGGTGTTCTACTACCACGGGCCGGGGGTTGCTCCGGAGCGGCTGAACGTCCTGAATTACGCGCCGGACACCGACGATGGGTGGGTGGCGCGCGGCATGTGCCACGCGCTGGAGGTGGGCTGGCCTTAACCCACTGCGTCGGGCCACGGCTGCGCGATAATCACCGTGGGTTGGCCCATGACCTGGGTCAGGAAGAGAATGACGTGGGTGCTACCCCGTAGCCTGAGGGCTCGCCGCAGATCGTCTGGATCAAGCGGCGAGCCTCTTTTTTTGATGGTCGCCTGGCCCACGTCGCGGCGGCGCAGTTCTTGCCGGAGGCGCTTCAACTGGAAGGGGAAGGCGTCTTCGATTCGGAAGCAGCGGGCAAACGGGGTGACCTGGGCGGCGCCGGCCGTCAGATAGGCAATGGCCGGGTCTAGCAGCGTCGCCTCCAGCCGTCCGGCTAATTGGGCCACCAGGTGGGCGCGGATGACAGCCCCATCCGGCTCGTAGAGGTAGGCGCGCGGCGGGCCGGCTGAGGCTTCGGGCGGGCCGTCGGCGTCGCTGAGCGTGTCGCCAGCCGGCAAGAGCGTGGCCCGCCGTCGCGCGCCGTCGCGCAAGTCGCCGAACCACAGCACCCCTTCGCGCACCTCTCCCTCGAACGACACAAATTCCACCTCCGCGTCCGGCGGCAATTCGGCGTAGTCGATGCCGGGGCTGACCTTGACCGCGCCGTGGGGAACCCGCAGCCGCCAGGCGTCGATCAGGCTGAGCGGCGGTTGG
This sequence comes from Promineifilum sp. (SeqCode), assembly GCF_041918635.1. Classification (NCBI taxonomy): domain Bacteria; kingdom Bacillati; phylum Chloroflexota; class Ardenticatenia; order Promineifilales (SeqCode); family Promineifilaceae (SeqCode); genus Promineifilum (SeqCode); species Promineifilum sp. (SeqCode). Next base: position 2,611 of record NZ_JAYRVJ010000423.1, on the reverse strand, counting down.
TACGCGTCGACCGAGCGCAGCCGGCGGGCGGGCGCGTCGTGCGGACCGCCGCCCGTGCGACGCGCCGGGTCGAAGAAGAAGGCGCCGGCCGGCAGCGGCGGAAGCTCCAGCAGATCGGCCCGCACCGGCAGCAGGCGGTCGGCGACGCCGTAGACGGCGGCGTTGGCCCCGGCCATGGCCGTGTGCAGCCACTCCCGGTCGATAGCCAGCACGCGCGCGCCGGCGGCGGCCAGGGCCAGAGCGTCGCCGCCGATGCCGCAGCCCAGATCGGCCACGGTCGTCGCGCCGGCCGCGGCGAAGCGCCGGGCGCGGTGGGCGGCCAGCGGCTCGGCCGTGGCCTGCTCCAGGCCGTCGCGGGTGAAGTACATCTCGGCGGCGCGGCTGAACTTGCGCGCCGCCCGCCGGCGCAGGAGAGCCGTTTCCAGCACGGCGTTGGCCGCGCCCGGCGGCAGCGATACCCGCAACCGGGCGGCCAGCGCCAGGTGGGTGTCGGGCGTCAGCGGCTCGCCGGCCAATTCGGCCAGCGCCGCCTGTCCGGCGGGGCTGAGGAGAAAGCGGAAATCATCGGCGTCCATCAGCGCCCGGCGCTCAGCCCCACTGCGGCTCCAGCCAATCGTCGTCGGGCGGCTCGTCTTCGTCGGCGGCATCGGCCGGATCGGCCGCCAGCGCGCCCGCGTCGGCTGCCTGCCGGCCGCAGAGGGCGCGGTAGGCGCAGTGGCGGCACTCCGACCAGTCGTCGGTCAGCGGCCACGCCTCAGCCGGCGGTAGGGCGAGTTGCCGGTCGATGTCGGCCACGAGCAACTCCAGTTCGAGCCAGTTGCGCCGGTGGGCGGCCGCATTGTAGGGGATGACGCGCGGCTGCGTCGGCTCGGCGACGTACCAGTAGGTGAACGACAGCCGCTTGGGGGCGAAGGCCGCGGCGTCGTCCGGGCTGAGCGCCGCGCCGCCCTGGGCCAGCACGGCCAGATAGACGCGCGTCTGCCAGGCGGCGCGCAGGCGCTCGACAGGCCGCGGTTCGCCCGTCTTCCAGTCGAACAGCCAGGCCCGCGCGCCGACGATCAGCAGGTCGAAGCGGCCGGTCAGAAAGTGGCGGCCAATAGGGACGGTCAGCGCCGTCTCGACGAAGCGCTGTCCCGCCGGCAGTTGTGGCCCCCGTGCGCGGAAGGTGGCCCACCAGTCGTTGAGTACGGGGTCGATTGATTCGGCCTCGACGGCGGGTAGGCCGAGCAGGTGGCGCTCGACCCAGCGATGGAAGCGCCGGCCGCGTTCATAGGCCAGCTCTTGTTCCGCGCCCAACGGCGCTTCCGGCCAGGGGACGCGGGCCAGGAAGCGCAGGTAAAAGCGGCGGGGGCAGACCTTATAGGTGTAGAGGTGTTGCTGAGTCAGCGTTAACCGTTCGGCCATAAGAGGAAAGAATCCGCAGATTACGCAGATTTTAGAGACTCACCCAGAGATACTTGTCAGCGCATGCATGATAGAGGAAGTCCGTAGTGTGTGCAACGCGGGTGAGTGTTTGGGGCGCGGCGATTGACGGGTGTGGCCGGCCGGCGGAGAATCGGCCCCCATGCATGCTAACCTTGCCGCGCCGGGCCGCCTGGTGGCCCTGCTCCTGATACTAGGCGGGCTGTTCGCCTGCCGCCCGTTGTCCGCCGCCATTATCCCAACAGAACCGGCGCTGTCGGCGCTCTCCATGATGCCGCCGGCGGCAGGGCCAACAGCGCTGCCCGTTACGGCCACGCCGCCCTCCTTGCCGACAGCTGTGCCGACGCTGACCGCGGCCCCGCCGACCGCCGCGCCGATGCAGATGCCGAGCGCGACGCCCACGGCGACTACGACGCCGGCCGCGCCCACGCCCGACCCGATCGCCGGCCTACCCTGCCCGGCGACAGCCCCGGTCAAACCCGACTACGCCCGCTACGTCCTGTCGGCCGCACCCTGGCCGACGCCCGACCCGGCCGCGCCGCGCCCCTCGCTGTCGCTGGCCGACCCGCTGCCCGCCGCCGCGCGCAACACGGGCTACGCTTACGGCTCCGACGGCAGTGGCCGGTATCTGCTGCACAATGGCCTGGACATGGCCGACGAGGACGATACGCCGGCCGGCGCGGTGGCCGACGGCGTGGTCGTGGTGGCCCGCGACGACCTGGATGAAATGTTCGGCTGGCGTTGTGACTGGTACGGCCAACTGGTCGTGCTGGAACTGGACGAACGGTGGCAAGGGCAACCGGTCTATGCCCTCTACGGCCACGTCAGCGAGGTGCAGGTCAGCGAGGGGCAGCGCGTGGCCCAGGGCGACCCGATCGCGCGGGAAGGGACGGCTGGCGTGGCCGTCGTGCCCCATCTGCATCTGGAGATACGTCTGGGCGAGAACACGTTCGGCGCGACGCGCAATCCGCTTCTCTGGTTGCAGCCCTGGCCGGGCAGCGGTATCGTCGCCGGGCGGCTGGTAGACCCGGACGGCCGCGCCTGGCAGGGCGTTACGGTGACGCTCATCGACCGGAGCGGCCAGGCCCCGTTCGTCAATACGTGGACGTACCTCGATGACCCGGAGCACCTCATCCGGCCCGACGCGGCGCTGGCTGAGAACTTCGTGTTCGAGCCGGTGAGCGAGGGG
>NZ_JAYRVJ010000422.1:0-8926 GCF_041918635.1 Promineifilum sp. (SeqCode) | reverse complement strand
CGCCCGGCTGCGGCCAGAATGCGCCCCCAGTTGGGGTCGCCGCCGGCGAAGGCCGTCTTGACCAGCGGTGAGGTGGCGATGGTGTTGGCGATCTGCCGCGCCTCGGCCGGCGTACGCGCGCCGCTGACGCGCAGCGCGACCACCCGGGTCACGCCCTCGCCGTCGTGGACGATCATCATCGCCAGTTCGTGGCATAGGTGCTGCAGCGCCGCGGCGAAGCGCGCCCGGTCGTCCGGCCCGCTCACGGCCACGCCGCTCGCGCCGTTGGCCAGCAGCAGGACGGTGTCGTTGGTGCTGGTGTCGCCGTCAATGCTGATGGCGTTAAAGGTCGCATCGGTTGCTTCGCATAATAATGCGTACAGATCGCCGGCGGGCAGAGCGGCGTCCGTCGTCAGCACGCCCAGCAGCGTCGCCATATTGGGATGGATCATACCCGCGCCCTTGGCCATGCCGCCCAACGTGACCCGGCCGCCGGACAGGTCGAGCTCGACGGCCAGGTGCTTCGGCCGCGTGTCGGTGGTCATGATCGCCTCGGCCGCGGCCCGGCCGCCGGCTGGAGAGAGGCGCGGCGCCAGCACGGCCACGCCGGCCCGGACGCGCTCCATCGGCAGCGGCACACCGATGACGCCGGTTGACATAATAAGCAGTTGTTCCGGCCCGGCAGCCAGGGCGGCGGCGGCCAACCGTTGCATCTCGCGGGCGTCGTCCAGGCCGGGCGCGCCGGTGCAGGCATTGGCGTTGCCGGCATTGATGAGCACGCCGCGCAGGGCCGTGGCGTTGGCGGCCAACGTCTCGCGGTCGAGCAGGACGGGCGCGGCGACGACCTGATTGCGGGTGAAAACGCCCGCGGCGGCGCAGTCGCGGTCAGAGGCGACGAGCACGAGGTCGGGCCGGCCCGACTGCTTGATGCCCGCGGCTACGGCGGCGGCGCGGAAGCCCTGGGGCGAGGTCACCCCGCCATCGGGCAACGTGTTGAATTGAGTTAAGTCCATCGATGCTCCTGTTGGATTCGGTGTGGCTGATCATAGCATTGGCAGCCGGGTTCTACCAACAGCGCCCAGACCTTTGTTTCCGCCCCTACTAGCAGTCGAATGGGCGCGCGCCACACATCGATGCAGTACAATGGAGGGCGTATACAGCCTATCAGGAGATGTGAATGGACGCTCAACCCCTTTTCGCCGCGCCGCACCGCCGGCAGAATCTGCTCACGGGCGAGTGGGTGCTCGTCTCGCCCCACCGGACGGCGCGCCCCTGGCAGGGCATGGTGGAGCAGCCGCCGGGCGAGCATCGTCTGACCCACGATCCCGCCTGCTACCTCTGCCCCGGCAACGCCCGCGCCGGTGGGGCCGTCAATCCCCCCTACACCACCACCTTCGTGTTCGACAACGACTTCGCCGCGCTGCTGCCCAACACCGAGCCGCGCGAACTGGCCCTGGGGCTGGACGCGCCTCGGACGCCGCCGCTGTTGCGCGCCGAGAGTGAGCGGGGCATCTGTCGCGTGGTCTGCTTCTCGCCGCGCCATGATCTGACGCTGGCGGATATGGCGGCGGCGGACATCCGTCGCGTCGTGGATACCTGGGCCGATCAATACGCCGAATTGGGGGCCATCCCCTGGGTGCGGCACGTCCAGATCTTCGAAAACCGGGGGGCGATGATGGGCGCGAGCAACCCTCACCCCCACGGCCAAATCTGGGCCGACGAACGCCTGCCCAACGAACCGGCGAAGGAGTTGGCCCAACAGCGCGCCTACTTCGCCGAAACGGGCCGCTGCCTGTTGTGCGACTATCTGGCGGTAGAGCTGGAGCAGGGCGAGCGGCTGGTCTGCGACAATGAACACTGGGTGGCCCTCGTCCCGTTCTGGGCCATCTGGCCCTTCGAGACCCTGGTGCTGCCGCGCGTCCACTATGGCGCGCTGACCGACCTGGGGGCAGAAGCGCGCGACGGACTGGCCGACATCCTGCGCCGCCTGACCCGGCGCTATAACCGCCTCTTCAACGTCACATTCCCCTATAGCATGGGGTTCCACCAGCCGCCCACCGATGGCGAGGCGTATCCGTTCTGGCACCTGCACGCCCACTTCTACCCGCCGCTGCTGCGCTCGGCCACCGTCCGCAAGTTTATGGTCGGCTACGAACTGCTGGGGCAGCCGCAACGCGACATCACGCCGGAGGGAGCGGCGGAACGGCTGCGAGAGCTACCGGATCAAGTCTAAGCAGTGATCAGTAGGTCAGTGTTCAGTTTAAGACTGACCTACTGACCTGCTGCTTACTGCTCAATAGTGACAGTAACTCTCCCACCAGCTTATCCGCCACCGGGTCCGCGCCGAGGCCGTCTCGCAGGCGCAGCGTGGAGACGAGCAGCGTGCCCTTACCCAGCGGCAGCTGGCGCACCAAGGCGGCCGGGCGGCGCAGCCAGCCCACGAACAGACCGGCCAGCACCTCCTCACGGAAGTCGGCCGGATGCACGCCGTCGATCACCGTTTCCGGCAGCACCGAGGCGAAGGCAAAGTCGAAGCGGCCGTCCCCCGGAATATCGCCCGCCCATAGGTCGCGGCGATACCAGGCGAAGCTGCTGGCCCAATCGCCCGACCAGGGCGTGCCCCGGCGCGCGCGCAACGCCAGCCGGGGCACGCTGGTCTGCAACGCGTCCGGCTTCTGGGCCAGAAAGAGGACTTGCCCCCCGCGCTCCACAAAACGGCGGGTGGATTGATCAAACGTCGTGACGACCAGCGGCGCGCCCGCGGCTGCATCTGCGGCGATGGTGTAGCCCGCCTGCCGGAGCGCGCCGGCCAACCTCTCCTCCGCGCAGGCCACGACCCGCGAGGCTGGGGTTGCCGGCGGGAAGAGGATGAGCGGCAGTTCGTTGCGCGCCACTTCTTGCCCGGTCTCGTCGGCCAGCGCCAGCCACAGCGAGAGGCGGGTTGGGCGGGTCGCGTCGGGCAGTTCCAGTCGTAGCGGCGGCAGGGGAATGACCTGGGCGGTCGCGGCCGCGATGCCGCCGATCGTTCCCTCCGCGTGCGGTACACCGTCACCGGCCAGCGACCAGGTTAGCGCGGCGTCGCGCAGCGGACGCGGGCCGAAATGGGACAGGTGGAGGGCGACGTCGGCCGTCTCGCCCGCCCGCCAGGCTCGCCGGGCCACGCGGGGGATGAGCATCGTGTCGGCGTTGATTTCCCGCAGGCGGTCGTAGTGGGCCTTCGGCCGGCGTAGCATGTCCAGCAGGCCGTTGCACTCCCAATGCACGTCGGTGAACTCGGTGATGACGTAGCCGGCGATCGGCGGGTGGAGGCGCATCGTCTCGATCTCGTAGCGCAGCGCTTCGAATTGCGCCCATTGCGAGGCGTGCGCCAAGCCCGCATAATCGCCGAAGACCCGATCTAGATAGAGGTCATGGAAGCGCTGCCCGGCGGCGTGGGGGTACACGTCGCCGCCGCTCCACTCCCAGCCCGTCTCGAACCACCATGGTTCCCTGCCGTAGTGGGCCAGCAGCGGGCCAATGTCGGGCAAGCCCCAGTTGCCGAACTCCGAGATGACCAGCGGCGCGCCATCTTCCCGAGCGGTCTGGCAATCGGGCGCGTAGAGCCACGGGGCGCGGTCGGCCATCCCCCCGACCAGGGCGTCCCACACCGCTGTATCGTCGGGCATGGCGGCGTAGAAGTGAAAGTCATCCAGGTCGCTCTTGACGTGCGCGTTGTCGAAGCAGGGCGAGTTGTCCACGACAAGTCGCGTCGGATCAAGTCCCTTCACCCAGGCGTACATTTCCGCCAGCCAGGCGCGGTGATCGGGGTTGGTCGCCAATTCCGTGCCCCACGCCTCGTTGATGATCGTCCAGATGATGATCGACGGGTGGTTCCAGTCCCGCTCGATCATCCCGGCGATGGTCTCCCGCCCGCGCGCGATGGCCGCGTCGGTCAATTGCGCCCAGTTCGGCAGTTCCGTCCAGATGAGCAGCCCCACCCGGTCGGCGGCCTCGTAGTAGCGCGGGTCGGCCACCTTGATGTGGACGCGCAGGCAGTTCAGACCCATCGCCTTGGCCTGGCGAAACTCGTTCTCGATGTACTCGTAGGATGGAGGCGTGTAGATGAGGTCAGGGTAGTAATCCTGGTCGAGCGCGCCGCGCAGGTAGAGGGGGCGGCCGTTCAGCCACAGTCGTCCCTCCCGCGCCTCGATCGTTCGGAAGCCGAAGGTTTCGGCCCGCATGTCCCGGCTGGCCTCTGTCTCCAGCGTCACCTCAACCGTGTACAGGCGCGGCGAGTCGATGTCCCACAGTTCCGGCGCGGCCACCGTTGCGTTCAGCTCGGCGGTAGGCGCGGTCCTCGCCACTTCCGCACCCTGGACGGTAGGGGCGGGTTTCAAACCCGCCCCTACATGGTCGGTCGTTGCCACTTCCGCGCCCTGGGGGGAAAGGAAACGGGCCTCAATCCGGTCGCCCTCGGCCAACGGCCGGCTCGTCTCCACGCGCAGCGACACCCGGCCGGTCGCCGCGTCGGGCGTGACGCGCACGCGCCGGATGTGGGTGGCCGGCCGGCATTCCAGCCGCACTGGCTGCCAGATGCCGCTCAGCGGGCCGTACCAGCTCTGCTTACCGTGCGGGATTTCGCGGAACAGTTCGGGCGGGTCAGCGACGCGCACCACCAGTTCGTTCCGGCCGGGGCGCGCGGCGGCTGTCACGTCCAGCTCGAACGGCAGGTAGCCGCCCTCGTGCTCGCCTGCGGGCTGGCCGTTCCACCACACCTCGGCCCGATAATCCACTGCGCCAAAACACAGGATCAGGGCATGGGCCAACCAGTCGGCCGGCACTTCCACCGCCCGGCGATACCAGGCCGGGCCGCTGTAGGTGCGTAGATCGTCGGCCTGCGCTTGCCAGGGGCCGGGAACGAGGATAGGGCGGCTCTCCTCCGCGGCCAGCCGCCCGGGGGCTAACGTCGCCCCGCTGTCTACCCAGAACTCCCACTTCCCATCCAGGGACTGTTCTATTCTCTCTATCATGAAACCACTTGGTAATTATGAATTATGAATAAGAGCGCAGGCGTCTGGTTCATAATTCCTAATTCCTAATTCCTAATTTCACATACTGGCGGTACTTCTCCACCAGTGGCGTCGCATGGCGCTGCAAGACGCCGTCCTCATCGAAGGCGGAGTCCCACAGGCCGAGGTGCAGTAAGTAATCTTCCAGCGGTTGAGTGGTGCTGCGGTACTCCCAATCGATCATCGTCATCATCGGAAACCAGGTGTAGCCGATGACGGGGATGCCCTCGGCCCGGACGGCGGCGACGGCGGCGAGCGTCTCGTCCATCCAGCGGGCGCGGCCGGCCACGTCCCGGCGGGCGCTCGTCTCGGTGACCATCAGGGGGATGTGGTAGCGCGCCCACGCCTGGCGTAGCACGCCGGCCAGATGGTGGCCGGTCAACTCGCCATGACAGTGGGCCTGCCCGTCCGCGTCCATCACCAGCTCGCCGCCCGACCAGGGGTAGAGGTTGACGCCCAGCACCTCCACCCGTGCCGCCCGCTCGCGCAGCCAACTCAGGTCTTCTTCTGCGACGCCGTGATCGCGCAGGTAGGGCCACAAGGAGTGCGCTGTATCCACCTGCCCGGTGAACAGGTCAAAGGCCAGGTAGCTGTGGGCCGCGCGCCGCGCTACCTCCGCGTGCAGGCGCTCGTCGTGGGTCCAATGCCAGCCCAGCGCCTCCACCTGGACGAAGGCGGCGTCGGGGTCGGCCTCACGAATAGCTTGAGCAGCCAGCACCATGCCCCGCAGCAGGGCCATCAGCACGGCCACGTAGCCGGTCTCGCCCTCGCGGTAGGGGGGCCACTCGCCGCGCCGGCCGCAGAACTCGGCGTTGACCGTCGGCTCGTTGAGCGGCGTGTAATAGCGCACCAACTGCCCGTAGCGCTCGGCCACCGCGCGGGCGTAGTCGGCCACGTGGCGGGGATAATCCGGGTCGAGGAAGGAGCGCTCCAGCCACAAGGGCGTGCCGTAGTGCATCAAGTCCACGATGGGCTGGATGCCTTTCTGGTTGACGAGATAATCCAGCACCTCATCCACCCAGCCCCACTCGTAGCGGCCAGGCTCCGGGTTGACGCGATACCAGGGGATGCCCCAGCGGATGTGGGACACGCCCAGGTCGGCGGCGCGGTCGATGTCGGCGCTCCACAACTGATAGTGCTGCGTCAGTTCGTACTCTTCGAGCGCCCTCAGGCCGGGCTGCTCCTGCGGAATAAAGGTGTCTTCGATGCCAACGGCCCAAAGAAAGGTGTCCGATTGGTCCATGCGCTACTCCTTGCCGGCGGCGATACGCGCTACTGAGATCGCAAGGGAACCCACACGTTCATGGATGATGGGCCGCGATTGGCCCAGGCGTAATAAGGGATGAAGGTCAAGGGCATAGGCGAGAAATGCGGCGGCTGTTGGAGGGACAGGTATTGATACAACGGCCGCTCCCCGTCGTCTGCTTCCCACCCATCCGCCATAATGGTCGTGACGCCATCGAGCAAATCGGGCCGGTGACGTACGGTGAATGAGGCATCGGCCGGCAGATAGAGGCGGCGCGCGTCATGCTGCTGATGATCGACCCCTTCCAGGCAGTAAACGAGCGGGCCGCGCTGGACCGCTACCGCGCCGCGATTGCCGGCGAGGGCGCTGTGAGCGACGACCCTTTCCACCGGCATCTCCAGCGCCAGGCGCACCGTCTCTTGTCGCCGGACGCCGCTGATGGTGAAGTAGTGGCCGGGAGACACGCCGGGCAACGGCACACCGTTTAGCAGCACCGTCGCCTGACCGGCCCAGCCGGGGATGCGCAGGTGGAGATCGAACGGCTGTTCCGAGTCGGATGACAGGTGAAGCGTTACCTCGCCCCGCCACGGGTAATCTGTCTCCTGCACGATGGCGACAGAACGACCGTTTTCAAGTTGACAGGTCGCCTCGCTGGCTGCATACAGGTGAACCCAAAGCCCATCGGCGCTCGTCGTATAGAAGTAGCCGGGCAGCGACGCCAGCAGACGTTGGGCGTTGGGCGGACAACAGGTGCAGTCATGCCAGAGTTGCCGCTGATAAGGCTCTTTTCTGGCCCAGGCGTACCAGGGGTCAGTCTCCTCGCGGCCCGTGCAGGCCAGGGGATTCATGTAAAAGTACTCCGCGCCGGAGAGGGAAACGCCGGCCAGGAAGCCGTTGTAGAGCGTCCGTTCCAGCCAATCGGTATAGACGGCCCGGCCCGTCGCCAACAGCAGCCGCCATTGCCAGAAGATGGAGGCGACCGAGGCGCACGTTTCGGCGTAGGCGCGCTCGTTGGGTAGCTCATAGGCATTACCCAGCGCCTCGGCTGTGTACCGCGCGCCGATACTGCCGGTTATGTAAACTTTATGCGCCGTCAGGTCGCGCCACTGGGCTTCGATAGTGGGCCAATACTGCCCGGTCTCCAGATAGGCATCCGTGGCCCCGGCCATGAAGTAGAGCGCGCGCACGACGTGACCGCTGATCTCGGGCCGGGTGATGCTCTCGGACGCTTCTAAAAAGTGGGTAGCCAGCGCCAGATAGCGCCCCTCGCCCGTTTCGCGGTACAACTCCACCAACGCCATCTCGATTTCGGGGTGGCCGGGAGCGCCGGCGCGCCCACCGAGGCGAAAGGTATCGTCAATCAGATTGGCGAAGCGGATGGCGCAATCGAGCAGCCGCCGGTCTCCATCGAGACGGTGCCAGGCCACCGCCGCCTGAAAGAGATGTCCGGCGCAGTACAGTTCGTGGTCGGTCTCCAAACGGCGCCATCGCTCAGCCGCCCGCTCCTCTACAAACCAGGTGTTGAGATACCCGTCCGCGCCCTGGGCCGGCAGCACCGCCGCGACCGCCGTCTCCAGCAACGCTTCAACCCGCGCGTCGCGCCGGGTTTGCAGGGAGAGGGCCGCGCCTTCCATCCACTTGTACAGGTCAGAATCGGTGAACAGGAAGCCCCGACGCGGTCCGTCGTGAGCGCCATACAGGCGACGGAAGTTGTCGAGAACACCGTGCGCTTCCAACTCCTCGTACAACTGGGGGATACCCCGCTGCTGGTTGCGCTCCAGGTGGGGTTGCCAGAAGCGGTCGGTCAGGGACACGGCGGCGATGGGCGTTGGCCTCAACCGGGCAAATGGACTACGGGTTGTGTCGGTGACAACCGTCATGGCGATGTATCCTCCAGAATGGCCGTGACCCGCACCATGTCGAAAGCAGCTGTGGCGCGGCGGCCGTACAGACCGACGCGCGTCGCCTCGGCGGTGACGGGCACGGCGGCGATCTCGTGCTGTTCCCAGTGAATAGTCAGCAGACCGTCTGACTTGCGGAAGCGGAATTGCTGGTACACGGTCGGGTCGAACGTGGCCGGCAAGGGGAAACGTTCTGTTGTCGCGCCGTCGCGCCAGTGGGCTGCCCAGCCCGCGCCGGATTGCTCCACCGTGAATAGCGGCCCCGCGCCGCCGGCCAGCGCCGGCATGATGCCGTAGCAGCCCCCGTCCGCGCCGCCGGCCGCCAGGCGAGCGTTGATTACCAGCTCATAAGCGGCCAGGGGCGGCCCCTTGTGGAGAACGCCCTCGCCGCCGGGATTGGCGAAGATCAACTGTCGCGCGTCGATAGCCCAGTCGGCCGGGCGGTCGCTCTCCCAGCCCAGATCGCTGGGCGTTGCGTCCGCCTCAAAGCAGTCCTGCCAGCCGACGGTCAGGGCGAAGCCGGCAAATGCGGCGGGCGCTCCGTTGGCGAACAGGGCGATGTGGGTGGGTGGTTCTGACAACTCGCCTTCCCAACGGGCCGCGCTGTCATCGACGGACAGGGAGGCGCGGCGGCCGTCCACCTCCACGCGCAGCAGGTGGAACCCGCTCAGGTGCGATCCGCTGCGGTGCGACCCACTTTCTGAACTGGGTTGCATCTGCTTGAGCACCCTGTCTAGGCCCCGATTCTGGCT
>NZ_JAYRVJ010000421.1:0-5618 GCF_041918635.1 Promineifilum sp. (SeqCode) | reverse complement strand
GCGCGGCCGCTACCAGTTAGGCCCCGTCCGGCTGCGCACCAGCGACCCGTTCGGCCTCTTTCCGCTGGAGCGCGACCTGACGCCGACGAGCAACGTCGTCGTCTTCCCCATGACCTTCGACATCCACCAGTTCGCGCTGCCAGTCGGCATCTTGCCCGGCGGCGACGCGCTACGCCGGCGCACCCACTACATCACCACCAATGCCTCCGGCGTGCGCGACTATGAGCCGGGCGACAGCTTTAACCGCATTCACTGGCGTAGCACGGCCCGCCGCGACCGGCTGGTGGTCAAGGAGTTCGAGCTTGACCCGCTGGCCGACATCTGGGTCGTGCCCGATATGTCGGTCTACGGCCACGTCGCGCCGCGCAAACAGGCCGCCCCGCCGACGCCGCCCCCCGGCGATATCCCCGGCTGGCTGAAGATGCAGGATTTCCAACTGCCGGAGTCCACCGAAGAGTATACCGTGACCATCGCCGCCTCGGTGGCTCAATACTTCCTGCGGCGTGACCGGGCGGTGGGCATGCTGGCCTATGGGCAGTCCAACGAGATTCTGCAACCCGACCGCGGCGAGCGGCAGTTCAACCGCATCCTGGAGACGCTGGCCGTGCTGCGGGCGGAGGGGGACGTGCCCATCCACGACATGCTCTACACCGAGACCCACCTGTTCCCGCGCGGCACGACGGTCATCGTCGTCACGCCGCTGACGCGGGAGGAGTGGTCGGTGGCGGCGCGCCAACTGACGCGGCGTGGGCTGCGGGTGGTGACTATCCTGGTCAACCCGGCCTCGTTCTACGGGCCGCGCTCGGCCGATTCGCTCTACTATCTGCTGCGCGCCAGCGGGCAGGTGGCCTACATGGTCAACAACGGCGACGACCTGACCTCCGCCCTCAGCCGCGGCGCGACCCAGCCTGGGTACTTTACGGTCTAGAAGAGGCTCACGCAAAGAGCGCCAAGATGCAAAGAACGCAAAGCCCGGAGAGATTTCTGGGCTTTGCGTTCCTGGTTTTCTTGGCGCTCTTTGCGTGAGCTCTTATAGCACGTTCAAGAGAATAGGCTCGGCGACGGCGGCCGGGGCGGGGCGCTCGGCGAGTTTGCCCGACATGCTCCACGGCCCGGTGTGGGTGACGCGGACGGGCACGAGCTGGCCGCGCAGGTCGCGCGGGTCGTCGAAGAAGACGAGCTTGTTGTGCGGCGTGCGCCCGCGCCAGCGCCCCTTGTCGCGATCTTCCACCAGCACCTCGACCGTCTGGCCCAGGTAGCGGCGCATCTTCTCCGTCGAAACCTCTTTCTGCAGCGCCTCGATGAGGTGGAAGCGGCGGCGCTTCTCCTCGTCCGGCACGTCGTCGGCCATCTTGCGGGCGCTGACCGTGCCGGGGCGGGGGCTATAGCGGGCCAGGTGGAGCTTGTCCAGGCGCAGTTCGGCCAGGATGTCGTACGTCTCCTGGAACTGCGCCTCCGTCTCGCCGGGAAAGCCGACGATGACGTCGCAGTGGATGGCCGCGTCGGGGATCACATCGCGCACGTGGTGGACGAGCGCCCGATACTGCTCGCGGGTGTAGCCGCGCTTCATCGCTTCCAGCACCTCATTGTTGCCGGCCTGGATGGGAACCTCGATCTGGGGCATCACCTTGGGCAGGTCGGCCACGGCGCGCAGGATGCGGTCGGTCATGTAGTTGGGGTGGCTGGTCAGGAAGCGGATACGCTCCAGCCCGGCCACGTCGTTGATGACGCGCAGCAGGTCGGCCAGGTCGGGGCCGTCAGGCACATCGGTCCCGTACCGATCCACGATCTGGCCCAGCAGGACGACTTCCTTGACCCCCTGGGCGACGAGCGCGCGCACCTCGGCGACGATCTCGCCCACCGGCCGGCTGCGCTCCCGGCCGCGCTTCTGGGGGATGATGCAGAAGGTGCAGGCGTGGGAGCAGCCGTAGACGACGGCCACCGGCGCGGAGATCGAAGTTCCCTCTCCCTTTGGGAGAGGGCTAGGGAGAGGGAGTTCTCCATCCTGTAGCGCGTGGCGTTGTTCGGTGGCCGCCCGCTCCAGGTCGTAATCCCCGTCCTGCGTCAGGTGGCTGATGAGCGGCAAGCCGTCGGTGGACGGCTCCATGAACACGTCCACAAAGGGGAAGCGCTGCTCCAGGACCTCGTTGCCGCGCACGCCGACGACGCAGCCCATGACGGCCACGGTCAGGTCGGGGCGGCGCGCCTTCAACGGGCGCAGGCTTTGCAGCTTGTGGTACGCCTTATCTTCGGACTGCTGGCGGACAGTGCACGTCTCCAGGACGACCACGTCAGCGTCCTCGGCGCGGGACGTGGGGTGGTAGCCGAGTTTCTCCAACTCGACGGCCACGCGCCGGGCGTCGGCGTAGTTCATCTGGCAGCCGGTGATCCAGAAATGGTAGCTTTTGGTCATGTGTCCGGGGATTCTATTGATCGGGCCGCGCGGCGTCAAGCGCCGCCGTAGCGCAGACTAACAGTCTGCGCTACGGCTCCAGCCACGCCACCGAGGTGCACGCTCCATACGGATGGGACAGCAGTTGCACCTGCTCCTCTTCCGGCGCGACCAGGCCGACGAGGTTATCGGCCAGGGCGACGGCCAGCCAGCGGCCGTCCTCCGTCCAGTCCAACACGGCCGAGGGCAGGAAGAACGGCAGCCGCGTGACGAAGGGAACGGTGCGGTTGGCGGCAATGTCGTGCAGCAACATGACGCCGCTGTTGTCGCCGGAGGTCGTCGCCTGGTCGTGGCCGGTCATCGCCAGGTAGCGCCCGTCGGGCGAGAAGCTGAGCGAGTGGTTGAGGTCGTAGAGCAGGCTCAGCCGCCATTCCGGCCGCCCCGCCGTCCGGTCGTAGGCGAAGACGTGGGCCCGCTGCTCCAGGTCGTCAAGCGCGACGATGAAGAGGGTGTCGGGATGGGCCGGATGCGTCGCCACGTAGGCCAGGGTGAGCCGGCGCATCTGGTTGTCGTCGGGCAGGAACTGCTCCAGATCGGCGGCGGTGATGAGCGTCCGCGGCGTCGGGTCGTCCAGCGTAGCGATGACGACCTCGGTCCCTGCTCCCCTTCCCGCCAGGCCGACGCCGCTGCCACGCGGTGTCGCGTCCCCTTGCGTGCGGATGACGGTCCCCGCGCTGGGCGCGAGGGAAGTGGCGTTGCTCGGATAGCGGATGTAGCCGTAGGTGCTCTCATCCAGCCAGAACGGCGCGTACCCCTGGCCGACTTCTGTCAGGTCGGGCGGCTCGGCGTCGCCAGGCCCCAGCGCCAGCGACTCAGGCAGGAATGGAACCGAAGAATCCAGGAAGCTATAGCGCCGGTCAAAACTGACGAGCACGTTCTGGGGGTACGTATCGCCGGAGCCGGTATAGATGGCCCATTCGCCGTTGGGCGACCAGTAGGGTATCGCCGGCAGTGGCGTGGTCGAACAGCCTCCATCTTCGCACTCATCCAGGTTGATGAGAAACCCGTTCGCAAAGCCATCGTCGGGATCAAAAGAATAGGCGATGAGTTGGCGGCCGGTGGGGTCGGTCTGTCCCAGCGAGACGGCGTAGGTGTTATCATCCGGCGCGTAGGCCACGAGGCGTTGCCCGTCGCGCCAGACGCTCGTCTGCCACGCCTCCGAGGCCAGCGCGAACTCCTGCAAGAGCAACGAATCCGCGCCCGGCAGCGGGCTCATCCAGATGAAGCCATCGAGGCGGTACAACTCAGTCCACGTTTCTTCCTCCGGCAGATAGCGGAAGAACAGCGAAGGTTCCGGCCGCTGTGAGTCGCCCATCGTGGTGCAGGCCAGGTACAAATCTTCCTCGGCGGCCGGGACGGCCGGCTCATCGGGTGTCAGCGAGCCTTGGTAGGCGTAGAGCCACCAGGCCACGTTGGGTTCGGCGGGCGGCGGCTGTCCCTCTTCGGCGTTGGGCCAGATGGCGGACACAAACCGGCCAAAGGTGCGCGCGCGGCGGTTGGATTGCCGCATCATCTCGGCCACCGAGACGTCGGGCACGCTGTGCACCAGAAAATCCACCGCCGTACGCGCCTGTTGCACCTTCTCCTGCGGCAGGTCAAAGGGGAAGTTGGTGTGCAGATAGCTGCCCAGGTCGCGCAGGCGCAACTGCTCGTCCAGGATCAGCTGGTAATCCGCCTCCGTCACCGTCCACTCCGCCAGCCCCAACTCGCTCAACTGGTACTCCAGCAGCAGTTGGAACAGCAACTTCTCGTCGCAGCATTCCCAGCCGACTACCTGGGCGATGACGGCGCTGAGCAGGTGGCGGGTGTAGCCCTGGCGCAACGCCTCGTAGCCGGCCGCGCGCTGTTCGGCGCTGTCGCCGGCCGGCAACCCGACCAGCGTCGGCGCGGGCAACTCGATGATGTCCTTCGACTGGCGCGCCCGTTCCAGCGCGCCGAGCGGCCGGGTGAGGGCGGCCAGCGCCGCCGGATCGGTGTCCAACCGCACGGTCAGGAACAGGTCGGCCGAGCAGTCGATGTCCTCCAGCGTGTCGCACAGGCGGGCGATCTCCGCGTCCAGGTCCCCGGCCAGTTGCGCGCCGATGGCCTCGTCGCGGCCGGGGTAGATCAGGCGCAGGTACTCGCCCTGGCTCGATTGCCACTCGCCCCAAAACTCCTCCAGCGGCGGCGCGAGCAGCCAGCGCTGGTCGCCGCGCCGGTAGACAGTGGTCTGTTGCAGGAGGATGGTCGCGCCGTCCGCGGTGCGGAATGGCTGGTCGATGGCGACGACCGCCTCGTCGAAGCTGGGCGAGAGTTCAATATCGGCCGGACGCTGGCCGGCGGCTGTCTCCGCCTCGGGGGCGGAGAGGATGGCCGGCAGGGAGCCTTCGGCGGGCATCAGGCCGAAGGGGGCGCGATCGACGAATAGTTCCTGCCGAAACACCTCCAGTTCGCCGGCCGTCCAGGCCGGGTCGCGGCCGGAGAGGAAGGAGCGGAAAATCTCCTCATCGCCGTCGCTGGCGGCGCGTTGCACTAGGTTGTGGCTGGCGATGACGTCGGTGCGCACCGCCTGGGTGGTGGCCTCGATACGCTCGGCGGCGCGCCACCAGACGAGCGCCCCGGCGGCCACGGCCAGCGCGGCGATCAGCCCAATTAGCCGCCAGCGCGGGCGTCGTTTCCCGCCGCCGCGCGGCGGCTCCGGCGTCTCATCCCAGTCGGTTTGACGACGCCGGTCGTCCTCTTCTGTCTGCCAGTCGAAGTTCGCGGACATGGTCTTCTTGCCCTCTCGATGAAGCATTGACCGATGACACATCTACAGCGAACGTGTCTCTTAAAATCTGCCTAATCTGCGAAATCTGCGGATGATTTCTCAACTAACCCAGGCGGCGGCGGTGCAGGCGAGGTCGGGTAACACGAGCGGCCAGGAATAGCCGTTATCGGGCGCGACCAGACGAACGTAGCCCCCGCCGGCCAGCGCCAGCCAGCGCCCATCGGGCGACCAGTCGAGCCGCCAGTGCGCGGGCCAGTCGTCGCCGGTTGCCGGGACATGAATAACCATGGTGTGTGGGGCAGCGCCATCGATGGTATGCAAATAGACATCCCAGACAGCCTCGCCTTCGCGGTCGGCCGACGCCTCCAGGGTGCTGACGGCCAGCCAGCGCCCATCGGGCGATATGCCGTACCCCTG
>NZ_JAYRVJ010000420.1:0-6143 GCF_041918635.1 Promineifilum sp. (SeqCode) | reverse complement strand
GCGCTGGCAGAATCCATCGTAAGGTCTCATCGCATGAAAACAACCCGACATCTGCTGCTCGGCGTCTTCCTCATCAGCATGGGCGCGCTGGCGCTGGAAGTGGTGCTGACCCGCATCTTCTCCGTGACGATGTGGTATCACTTCGCCTTCCTCGCCATCTCCATGGCCCTGATGGGCAGCGCCACAGCGGGCGTGACGCTCTACTTCTTCCCCCACCTGACCCGGCCGGAGGCGGCCCAGAAGTGGATCGGCCGGGCCGCCGTGGCGCTGGCTATCGCCGTGCCCATCGTCTTCCTGATCTATTTGCGCATCCCGTTCCGGCCGGTGCTGATGAACCGCGAGGGCGCGTTCTCGCTCGTCCAGCTCGGCTGGCTGGCGCTCATCTACGTGTTGCTTTCCATCCCGTTCTTCCTGTCCGGCGCGGTGCTGGCGCTGACCCTCTCCGGCTGGCCCGACGACGCGGGGCGGGTCTACGCCGCCGACCTGATCGGCGCGGCGCTGGGCTGCCTGCTCAGCGTGGCCGCCCTGTCGCGCTTGGGCGGCGTCAACGCCCTGTTCCTACTCAGCTTCGTGCTGGCCCTGGCGGCGACGGCTTTTATCTACGGCCGGCGCGCCTGGATGATCACGGCCGGCATCGCCCTGCTATTCACCGGCGGCCTGCTGGTCAGCAACGTCGCCCGGCCGTGGCTGCGCATCGTCGTCAACAAGGCCGGCGGCGCGGAGCCGGCCATCGTCTATGAGAAGTGGAACATCCACTCCCGCGTGACGGTCTATGAGCCGGACGTGTTTCCCTTCTTCTGGGGCATCTCGCCGCCGAAGTGGGAGGAGACCATCGCCGCCGGCGGGCGCTGGGATCACGCCCTGCTGCTCATCGACGCCGTGGCCGGCACGCCCATCCAGAGCTTCGACGGCAACCTCGACACCGTCCAATTCCTGCGCAACGACTTGACGGCCATCGCCTACCACCTGATCGATAGCCCGACGACGCTGGTCATCGGCCCCGGCGGCGGGCGCGACGTGCTGACCGCCCTGGCTACCGGCGCACCGCGCGTCACGGCCGTCGAGGTCAACCCGGCGGTCATCGAGGCGGTGCAGGGGCCGTTCGCCGAGTTCGCCGGCAATCTCTACAGCCGGCCCGACGTGGAGGTGGTCGTCGCCGACGCCCGCGGCTACATCGACCGCAGTCCGGGAATCTACGACGTGATTCAAGCCTCGCTCATCGATACCTGGGCCGCCGGCGGTTCGGGCGCGTTCGCCCTGTCGGAGAACAGCCTCTACACCCGCGAGGCGTTCGCCAGCTACTTCGACCACCTCAGCGAGGCGGGCGTGCTCAGCATCTCGCGCTGGTATCTGCCCAACCGCCCGGCGGAGACGCTGCGGCTGGTGACAACGGGGCTAGCCGGCTGGGAGGCGGCCGGCGTGGAGGACCCGCGCCAGCACGTGGCTGTCATCGCCATGATCGACCCCGCCCGCGCCGGAACCGAGGGGCTGTCGACGACGCTCTTCAAGCGCCAGCCCTTCACGCCCGACGAGGTAGCTGGGCTGCAAGAGGTGGCCGGGTCGTTCGGCTACCAGGTGCTCTACGCGCCGGGGCTGACGCCGACCGAGGAGGTAGGGCGCTTCATCACCGACCCTGACCACGACGCCTTCATCGCCGCCTACCCGCTGGACATCAGCCCGGCCACCGACAACCGGCCGTTCTTCTTCAACCTCATCTTGCTGGGCGACCTGCTAGACCCGGCCCTCAGCGGCAGCGGCGTCTATCGCACCAGCATGGAGGCGATCTACATCCTGTTCGCCGTCATCGGCGTGACGGCCACGCTGAGCGCGCTGTTCATCCTGGGGCCGTTGTGGCTGGGGACGAAGCGGCGCGGGTTGAAGCGGCCGCCGGCGGCCACGCTGGCCTACTTCGGCGCGCTGGGACTGGCCTTCATGATGGTCGAAATACCGACGATGCAGAAGCTGACCGTCTACCTGGGCCAGCCGGTCTACTCGCTGGCCGTGGTGCTGTTCTCGCTGCTACTGTTCAGCGGCCTGGGCAGCTGGTGGAGCGGACGCTGGGCGGCGGGGCGCATCGCTGGCAATTTGCGGCTGGCCTTTCCGGCGCTGGCCGTCTTCCTGGCGCTGCACGCGGCGCTCAGCAGCGTCGTGCTGGAAAGCACGCTCCACCTGGGGCTGGCGGCGCGGCTGGTAGTGGCCGTGCTGCTGCTGTCGGCGCTCGGCTTCCTGATGGGCATGCCCTTCCCGACCGGCATCCGCTGGGTGGGGCGGCGGCAGCCCTCGGTCGTGCCCTGGCTGTGGGGCATCAACGGCGTCACGTCCGTGCTCGGCTCGGCGCTGGCGACGGCGCTGGCCATCCACGTCGGCTTCCGGCTGACACTGCTGGTGGCCGCGCTGGTCTACACCGCCGCCGGCCTGCTCTTCCTCGCCGCCGCGCGTCATACCGCGACGGAGACGACTGAACTAGCGGAAGCGGCAGTGCGACCCACCTTCTGAGGTGGGTTGCACCTGGAGCCTTATGACCCAGCTAACGAACACCCATCTTTACCGCGAAATCCACCAACAGCCGGCCGTCCTCCGGCAACTGCTGGACGAAGAAGAGGCCACGGCCGCGGCGCTGGCCGACCTCATCCGCGCCCGCGGCGTGGAACACGTCGTCATCGCCGCCCGCGGCACCAGCGACAACGCCGGCCGCTACGCCCAGTACGTCCTGGGGGCGCGCAACGGCCTCTCTGTGGGGCTGGCCGCGCCCAGCCTCTTCTCCATCTACAACCGCCCGCCCCGCTTCGGCAACGCCCTGGTCATCGGCATCAGCCAGAGCGGCCAAAGCCCCGACATCGTCGCCGTGCTGGCCGAGGCGCGGCGGCAGGGGGCGCTGACGGCTGTGCTGACCAACCGCCCCGCTTCGCCGCTGGCCGACCAGGGGGACGTGGTCATCAACCTGCAAGCGGGCGACGAGCGGGCCGTGGCGGCCACCAAGACCTACACCGCCGAGTTGGCGGCCATCGCCCTGCTCAGCGCGGCGCTGAGCAGCCCGGCCGAGCAGCGCGCCGAACTGGCCGCGATCCCCGACGCCATGGCGGCCACGCTGGACATGGATGGGGCCATCGCCGCCGCCGCGCCGCGCTACCGCTATATGCAGCGCTGCGTGATCATCGGCCGGGGCTACAACTACGCCACGGCGTTCGAGATGGCTCTGAAGCTGAAGGAACTGACCTACACCATCGTCGAGCCGTACAGCAGCGCCGACTTCCTGCACGGGCCGCTGGCGATGATCGAGCCGGGTTTCCCCGTGGTCGTCGTGGCCCCGTCTGGCCAGATGAGCGCCGAGGCGCTGGACTTCACGCGCACGCTGCGCGAGCGGCAGGCGGAGGTGATCGCCATCAGCGACGATGCCGCGTTGCTGGCGCTGGCCCGCGTGCCACTGGCGCTACCCGCGCCCGCGCCGGAGTGGCTATCGCCCATCACGGCTATCGTGCCCGGCCAACTGCTGGCGATGCGCCTGGCCCACACCCGCGACTACGACATCGACGCGCCGCGGGCGATCCGGAAGGTGACGGAGACGGTGTAGATGTAGCGCGGGTTGGCAACCCGCCTCTTCGGCGTAGCGAACGCGGGATACCATCCCGCGCTACAAGCGCCGACACCGCTACAGTTGTCAACCGCCGCCGACGCATGTACCATAACGATACTTCCTAAATGGTCGCCCACGCCGCTCGCGGCGTCCGGCGGCCGTCAGATCGAGCCGCCAACGGCTCGTTTAAAAACCCCGGAGGAAAGAATGAACGCCCGTAGATTACCATTTGTGTTGTTGTTGGTGGGCCTGCTGGCCCTGGCCCTGGCCGCGTGTGGCGGCGGGGCGGCTGAAGTGACCCCGACCGAGGCCCCGGCCGTCGAAGAGCCGGCCGCCGAAGAACCCGCGGCCGAGGAGCCGGCAGCCGAGGAGCCCGCGGCGACCGACCTCGGTACCGCGGAGAACCCCATCGTTATGTCCTTTGTCCCCTCGGGCGACACCCAGGACATCATCGCCAGCGGCGAGACGTTGGCCCAGATGATCACTGAGCAGACCGGTCTGGTGGTCGAGTCCACCGTCGGCACCGACTTCTCGGCCGTGCGCGAGGCGATGTGCGCCGGCCAGGCCCACATCGGCTGGCTAAACACGTTCAACTACGTCATGGCCAACGAGCAGTGCGGCGTGGACGCAGCCATGGTCACGTCCCGCTTCGACGCCACCACCTACGCCGGCCAGATTATCGTCGGCGCGGACAGCGGCATCGAGACGCTGCAAGACCTGGAAGGCAAGGTCATGTGCTGGGTTGACCCGGCATCGACCTCCGGCTACATCATCCCGCGCATCATGCTGGCCGCCGAGGGCATCGACCCCGACACCGCCTTCAGCCAGACCATCGAGGCCGGCAGCCACAACAACGTCGTGACTCAGGTCTACAACGGCGATTGCGACGCCGGCGCGACCTTCGCCGACGCCCGCACCGGCATCGAGGAGGAGTTCCCCGACGTGCTGGAGAAGGTTGTCGTCCTGGCGACCACCAGCGATATCCCCAACGACAGCGTCTCCTTCACCGCCGACTTCCCGGCTGAGATGCGGGCCCAGATCGTCGCCGCGCTGCTGGACATCTCCGCCTCCCCCGAAGGACAGGAAGCGCTGAACACGCTCTACAACATCGAAGGGCTGCTGGAGTCCGAAGACTCCTTCTATGACACCTTCCGCGCTGACCTGAGCCGCGCCGGCCTCAATATTGAGGAGTTGGCGCAATAACTTGGTGCGACCCACCTTCTGAGGTGGGTTGCACCTTGGCAGGTAACAAGCAGGTGCGACCCACCTCAGAAGGTGGGTCGCACCTTGAAGTGGAGGGTCCATGCTCCAGATCAGAAACCTGACCAAGGTCTTCCCCGATGGGACGGTCGCACTGAAAGACATCAGCTTCGACGTGCGCGACGGCGAGTTCCTGGCGATCATCGGCCTCTCCGGCTCCGGCAAGTCCACCCTGCTGCGCTGTATCAACCGCCTTATCGATCCTACGTCCGGTGCGGTTATCTGGAACGGGCAGGACATCACCGCCGCTGGCGGGACGGAATTGCGCCAGATTCGCCGGCAGATCGGCATGGTCTTCCAGCACTTCAACCTGGTCAAGCGCAGCAGCGTGACAACCAACGTGCTGACCGGACGGTTGGGCTATGTCCATCCCTTCTGGAGCCTCTTTGGCCGCTTCTCGACCGACGACCGGCGGCGGGCGGTGGCGGCCATGGCCCGCGTAGGCATCGAAGACAAGGCTGACAACCGCGCCGACCAGCTCTCCGGCGGCCAGCAGCAGCGCGTGGGCATCGCCCGCGCCCTGATGCAGGAGCCGAAGCTACTGCTGGCCGACGAGCCGGTCGCCAGTCTCGACCCGGTGCTGTCGCACTCCATCCTGCGCTATCTCGAACTCCTCAACCAGCAAGACCGCATCACCGTCCTTTGCAGCCTGCATTTCCTCGATCTCGTCCACCGCTATGCCACCCGCGTCGTCGGGTTGAAGGCCGGCGAACTCGTCTTCGACGGGCTACCGTCGGAGCTGACGCCGGCCAAGTTCAAAGAGGTGTATGGCGAGGAGGCGGAAATGGTGTCGGTAGCGCCGCCGCATGCCTCCTGAAAGCCAACACCCCTCCGCCCGCCCCTGGCTGCCGGCCCTGCTCTCGCTGGTCATTCCCGGCGGCGGCCAATTCATCCTGCGCGAGAGGTCGCGCGGGGCCGTCCTCTTCCTGACCTTCTTCCTGCTGTTGGGCCTCGTCCTGTGGACGGGAACGGTCGCGCTGCTGGCTCCGCTGCTGCTGTTCTGGCTGTGGATCGCCCGCGACGCCTACCAGATCGCGCAGGGCAAGCAGCCGCGCTGGGGTCTGGCCTTGCTGCTCATTGGCCTGGTGCTCTATGGCGCGGCCACGGTCGTCACCGAGGTGCGGCCGGCGCGGCTCATCACCGGCCTGCCCGGCGTCCAGCCCTATCTGCGCTCGCTGTTCAACCCCGATCTCTTCGAGTACCCGACCGAGGACTTCGTCGGCCTGACGCCGATCATGGTTCCCTGCGTCGAGCCGCTGCCGGAGCCGAACCGGCAGGCCACGACCGCCCCCATCGTCACGACGAGCGC
>NZ_JAYRVJ010000419.1:0-4935 GCF_041918635.1 Promineifilum sp. (SeqCode) | reverse complement strand
GGGGGCGTCCTTCAGCAGTTGTTGAACCTTGGGGGTGCGGGCGTCGAAGTCGTGGGCGTTCTTGACGGCGCGCTTGCCGGCCAGCACGCCATCCCACAGGCCGGGCAGGGCCGAGGCGGTGTCGCCCGTGGAGAGGTGGCGGATCCAGCCGTCGAGCGCCTCGCGCGCCTCCTCGACCAGGCGCTTCATCAGTTCGGCCGTCTCGCGGACGAAGACGTGGAGGATGTCTTCGCGGCGCACGTCCATCAGCCGGTCCTGGGCCTTCAGGTACTCATCCTCCGAGCCGCGCACGCTGGGGTGTTCCCACAGCCAGAAGAGGCGCTTGTTGGCGTTGGCCAGCATCATTTGTTCGGCGCGCTTGGAGAGGCCGGCCAGCTTGATCTCGTTCTTGATCTCATTGCGGCGGGCGCGGGCGTCGGCCATCAGGCGCAGGAACTGCTCGAACTCGGCGGCCACGCCGTTGAGGTAGTCGCGGGCGTAGCCCAGCTTGCCGGCGCGGGCCTCGACGGGGTTGTCGGAGCGGCCCATCAGCATGTCGCCCAGCCGCAGCCGCAGCAGGTTGCGGAAGATGATGAGCTGGACGCGCTGCACCTCGCGCAGGGCGTCGCCGAACTCGCCGTAGAACGTCTCGACCTCCTCGCCGCTGCTGGTCAGGCCGCCGAACTTGACGCGCAGGGTGTCGGGGATCTTGCGCAGCTTGGCGTGGAACTCCTCGACCGACTCCTTCTCGCCGCGGCCGAAGGCGGCCGGGACGCGGTAGCGGGTGAACTCTTCGACGTGCTTCTGGGTGGCGACGAAGTTGGGGTCGTCGCCCAGGTCGGGGAAGTAGGTGACCCAGCTGTCGCCGGAGCCGGAGCGGCCGGGGGCGGCCCCGCCGGCGCGGGCCAGCCGCTCCACTACGTCAGGCCAGCGGCCCGCGCCGGCGGCGTCTTCGTTGAGCGTGGCGGCCCGGCCCAGGAAGAGGGTCGGCTTGGCCGACTGGCTGCCGTATTGCGCGCCGCTGGTGAAGAAGTCGTGGGCGCGCTGGCTGCCGGCAAAGCCGCGGTCCTCCTGATTCTTGTCAGGCGCGGCCAGGGCCAGGTGGCGCTGCGCCCCGCTGGCCGGCAACTGCTCGTTTTTGTCCGGCGCCTGGCGCGGCTGCAACAGGTGCAGCAGGAGTTGCTGGCCCAATTCGTGGCTCGACACCTCCTGGACGAAGTGGGCCGGAACCTGGACGGTGTAGGCCCCGATGGCGCTGTACATGGGCATGTCCGGGCTTTTGGCGTATTCCGGGGCCAGGTTGGTCATGATCCACTGGGTGTAGGCCTGGCCGGCGTTCTCGTCCAGAATGGCGCTGATGACCTCGGCCATCATGGGGAAGACGCCGTACTTGGCCTCCTCGGCCAGCGGTTGGCCGCCGCGCTTGCCGTCTACCAGGTAGCAGGCGTCGAAGATGCGCTGGTCGGGGTGGATGGCGAACTGGGGGTCGTCCTCGGCGTACTCGATGAGGGGCATCGGGAAGTCGGGGTTCACGACCATGAAGCGGTTCAACTCGCGCCAGGCGGCGAAGGTGCGGGCCTGCATGTCGGCGTCGGGGGCGTTGGTGAAGACGCTGGGCAGGGCGAAGAAGCCGCGCAGCACGTGGTGGACGCCCAACTGCTGGGCCAGCATGCGCAGGATGAGGGCCACGTCGAGGAACATGCCGGAGCCGGTGCCGCCAGCGAAGGAGCCGACAATGATGACCTCCAGCCGGCGCGCGTCGCTGGTCGTCGACCGGACGCCCTGGATGGCCGAGCGGAAGGCGCGCCACATGACGGAGCCGGTCTGTTTGCCGAGTACGTCCTTGTAGACGGCCAGGCGGCCGAACTGCCGGATGCGCCCCGCGCCGTCGTCGAGGATGAAGACGGCCGGCGCCTGGGAGGCCAGCCAGTTCTGGGCCTGGAACCACTTGTTGATCTGGGGGTAGACGCCGTCGCGCACTTCCAGCGCCAGGGGGCGGGAGTCGCCGCCGATGTAGATGAACTCTCCTTCGTCCTTTTCCAGCCGCACGCCGCCGACTTCGGCCCCTTCCTCCTTGGCCCCGCTGGCGGTGACGCGCTCCGCGCCGGCCTCCAGTTGGGTGGCCGTGTCGATGGACAGCAGCTTGATGTTGTCCGGCATAACGCCGTTGTTGGCCGTCAGCAGGTCGCGCTTCAACCACGTCAGCACCCACTGCCCTGTGCCGCCTAGCCCTATAATCAATCCTGGTCGTGACATGATGTTCTCCTCTGCGCCGGAAACCGGCCTGATGTGTTCTCGCTCTGCCCGCGCGGCGGCGCGCCGGGCCTAGACCTCGTAGTGAATGTCGCCCTCGATGAAGGCGTCGGACTCGCCGGCGTTGAGCGTGCCCTCGTAGACGAGGCCGCCCTTGGCGTCGAGCGCCCGCACGTGGACGGCGCGCGCCGCCTCGTCGTCGGTCGGTTTGGTCTTTTTGACCTTCATCACCTTGATCTGGTTTTGCTTCAACCAGTCGTTGCGGATTTTGATGGTGCGGGGGTTGCCGCGCAGCGACCAGGGGCCGCCGCCATCGACGGGCACAGGCTGGCCGCGCCGATATTCGACCACGCTCAGCTTGCCCGTCGGCCCGCCGATCGCCAGGTAGATGAGGTAGCCGATGATCAGCGCCAGCAAGCCGATGATGGTTCCCAGGATGACCCGCCAGGTGAGCGGGTTCGTCCAGGTGGTGTCCTGGCGGCTGAAATCGATCGTGCGCTCCGGCGCGGCCCAGGCGAAGCCGTCTTGCAGGGGGATGGCGGCGGTGTCGATCTTCACCTGGTAGGCGCCGGCCTCGGCCACGTCCAGCCCGGCCCCGGCGGCGCGCAACTGGCCGTTGTCGAGCGGCTCCAGGGTGAAGAAGGAGGCGTCGCCGCTGGGAGGCACGACAGCCGCCTCGAACGTGGCCTCCGGGTCGGCCAGCACGTCGGGCAGGGCCATCGTCTCGCCGCTGACGGCGTTAATGATCTGCATGTGGAATTCGTACGGCTGCAACTTCCCCTGGGCGCTGGCCCACCAGTTGGCCTGGTGGAGCGTGGCGCTGAGGGGGGAGGTGATCATCAGGTCGAGCGGCGTCACCTCGAACTGGCGGATGGCGACGGCCTCGGAGGCGGTGGTGGGGGCGTGCAGCAGGGCGTTGTAGCGCTGCGGCGTCCAGTCGGCGGTGACCTCGATGGTGTAGTCGCCGGCGGCCACGATCTGGCCGGCCTGGCTGTTGGTCAGTTCGCCGGCGAATTCGCTGGCCGAGCCGGGGACGCGCGTCAGGGGGACGGATTCGACGACGTCGTCGCCGCGCAGCAGGGAGGCGGTGAACAGCCCGGCCTCGTCGGTCAGGTAGGTGTCGATGTCGGCCGGCGCGCCGGCGGCGTCGCGCAGTTCGATGGCGACGGGGATGGCGATGGGGCTTTGGCGCGGGCCGTCCACGTCGTTGAGGGGCAATGTCTGGCCGGCGGCGGGGCGGGTGATGGCGAAGCCAAAGGGGGTGACCTCGGTGGCGGTGAAGCGGCCGTCCGCCTCCAGCACGACGATCTCCGGCTCGGCCGGGTTGGGCGTCTCGACCGTGGCCCGCAGCGCCCAGTTGTATTCGCCCACGGCCGGCGACTGGATCAGCTCGGTCGATTCGTAGACGCCGTCCTCCACCTTCTGGAAGACGTACTCCCGGCTGTGGCCGCCGGGGCCGCCGACGGAGGCGGT
Source organism: Promineifilum sp. (SeqCode) (assembly GCF_041918635.1). Lineage (NCBI taxonomy): Bacteria > Bacillati > Chloroflexota > Ardenticatenia > Promineifilales (SeqCode) > Promineifilaceae (SeqCode) > Promineifilum (SeqCode) > Promineifilum sp. (SeqCode). The sequence continues at coordinate 1,230 of NZ_JAYRVJ010000419.1, read as the reverse complement.
CACCGCGATGGGGTAGTCGGGGAATTCGACCAGCGGCCGGCGCTCTCCGGCCGCGGCCGTCTCGAACAGCTCGACGCGGAACTTCTCGGCCACGATCTCGCTGGGCGGCGTGGTGGCCGGGAAGGAGGAACGCTCGTTGGGGGTGACGACGTCGCCCACGACCGGCTTGCGCTGGGCGCGGATGTCCATGAGGCTCTGGCAGTTGGTCGGGTCGGCCCCGCTGTAGGTGATGTTGTAGCGGCCGGGGACGGGCGGCTGGAAGACGTAGTACTCGTTGCGGCCGTCGGGGATGTACTCCTGGATGCGCACGGCGTCGGAAGTGGCGACGCCGCCGACGACCTGGATCTGCTCGCGGCCGGTGTCGATGTTGATGATGGCCTGGCCCAGATCGGTCTCGTTCAGGCCGAAGGCGTAGATGAGCACCAGGTTGTCGGTGTAGGGGTTGACCCAGACGTCGGTGTTGCAGGCCACCGCCTGCATGCCGGAGCCGCTGACGGGGCTGAGGATGTCGGTGACGATGGTGTTGAGGTTGGTGTTGACGTCGTTGGCGCTGTAGACGTTGCCGCCGTGGCTCTGGGTGATGGCGTGCCAGCCGTCGAAGAAGCGATCCTGCATGCTGCCGCCGCGCTGGGACATGGCGATGAGGGAGATGTGGACGCTGTTGGGGTTGTCGCTGCCCACCCAGGGGAAGGTGGCGTCGAGCGGGTCGGTCAACTCTTCCAGGGCGGTCATGTCGGGGTCGATGTTGTAGATGGGAACCTGGCCGCAACTGCGGGCGAAGAGGCACGGCTCGCCGTCGGTGATGATGATGACCGACTGGCGGCGGGGCTGGTCGTCGAGCGGTTCGGCGCGCCAGGCGGCCAGCTGGTCGCGCGCGGCCAGAAGCCCGGAGTAGGGGTCGGTGGCGCCCAACTGGCCCGACTTGGCGGCGTCGATGGGGGCGCGGATGGTCAGCCGGTCTTCGCGCCACGCCTGGAAGTCGTGGGCGGGGGGCACGTTCTGGCTGGTCAGGTAGGTTTCGACGTCTTCCTGGTACGGGTTGTCCACGCCGCTGCCGGGCGTCTGGACGGGGTAGTCGCCGAAGCCGATGACGGCCACGCGGTGGGTGACGGTCTGGTCGCGGCAGAGCCAGATGGCGTGGTTGCCCAGGTAGTCGACGATGGTCTGGGCGGCGTCGAAGCGTTTGCCGTCCTGGTCGTTGACCAGGCGCATGGAGTCGGACTGGTCGAT
>NZ_JAYRVJ010000418.1:0-1743 GCF_041918635.1 Promineifilum sp. (SeqCode) | reverse complement strand
GCTTACGTCTGCGGCGACGAGGAACGCACGGCCGAGGCGGGCGAGACGGTGGTCATCCCGCTCGACACGACTCACATCCACCCGTGGAGCATCAGCGACGAGGAGTTGGTCGTGCGCCAGACGACCGAGGCCATCCGGCCGGACGGCGAGACCCTGACGGCGGCGCTGGCCGGGGCGCAGACGAGCTTTGGCCTGGCGCGCGAGGGCAAGGTCAACGCGCAGGGCCAACCGAATGTGCTCCAGGCGGCCATCCTCTTCAACGCGCTGCTGCCCAATAGCTACCTGCCCAACATCCCGTTGCCGGCGCAGCGGGTGATGTTTGGGGCGCTGGCCGGGCTGGGGCGGCTGCTGGGCTATCGGCTCACTTATCCGCGGTTCGAGGAGCGCCAGGAAATCGCGTCACAAATGGCGTAAGAGGGAAGAATCCGCAGATTTCGCAGATTACGCAGATTTTCAGAAGAGATATCTTTCGATTGCTGGAGGGTAGATATGTACGCGGTGGTGAATCATTTACACTTTGACCGGCCGGTGGAAGCGTTTCGGGCGGCGGTGAGGGACGAGGGGGTTCCCTTGCTGGCCCGGCAGCCCGGCTTCAGAGATTTCTATCTGATCCAGGAGGCCGAGGATCGAGGGATCGTCATCATCCTGTGGGAGGACGCGGCCAGCGCCGTGGCCGGGGCGCAGTCGTTCGGCCCCACCTGGTTCAACGAACACGTCATCCCCCACCTCGCCAGCCCCCAGCAGCGCAGCACGGGCGAGGTGCTGGTCAGCTATAGATAAGAAATGGCTACGGATTAAGACGGACAAAACGGATTTTAGAATCCCTTCTTATCCGTGTTGATCCGTAGCCATTTCTTTCGATCATTCGCCGCGGCGCGGGGGCGGGGCTATTATCGGCCCCGGATGCAACGCTTCACTCATCGCCCGCCCCTGCCCGCCTCACTCCTGCCCCTGGCCGTCGTCCTGCTGGGCGCGGCGTTGCGCTTCATGCAGATGGGGCAGATCCGCTACGGCTACGACCAGAGTTACCCCGCCTTCCAGGCGCTCGGCCTGCTCGACGGGGGGGGGTGGCCGGTCATCGGCCAGCCCTCGTCCGTCTTCCTCGACAACCCGGCGCTGATGCCCTACCTGCAGGCCATCCCGCTGCTGCTCGTCCGGTCGCCGTGGGCGGTGCAGGCGTTCATCCTGCTGCTGAACAGCGCCGCCACCTGGTTCGTCTGGCGGGTGGCGGCCGACCTGCTCGGCGCGCGCGGCGGGCTGGTCGCCGCCTTCCTCTTCGCCGTCAGCCCGTGGGTGGTCTTCTTCAGCCGCACGACGTGGGTGCAGTCGCTTGTGCCGTTCTTCATGGCCGTCATCGCCTGGGGCCTGTGGCCGACGTTCGTCGGGCCGGCGTTCGTCGAGGATCGCCCCTCGCCGCGCCGCTTCCTGGCCGGCGGCGTGGCGGTGACGCTGCTGGCGCAGACCTACGTGCAGGCGTGGGGCGTGCTGCTGGTGCTCGGCCCGCTGCTGCTCATCTTCCGGCGGCGGCTGCCGCGCCGGGCGGCGCTGGCCGCGCTGGCGCTCTTCCTGGCCGGGGCGGCGCTCTACGCCTGGGGGTTGAGCACCCGCGCCGGCGTCAACGCCGGCAAGGCGAGCAGCTTCCTGAGCGGCGGCGCGCTGAGCCTGAGCGGCGAGGGGCTGCGCCACGCGGCGCGGCTGGTCAACGGCATTGACTTCCGTCCCGCCTACGCCGCCGGCAACCCG
>NZ_JAYRVJ010000417.1:0-3131 GCF_041918635.1 Promineifilum sp. (SeqCode) | reverse complement strand
GCCGCCTCGTAGGTGGTGCGGGTGACGCGAATCCAACTGAGCGTTATCTCCAGCAGTTCTACCGCGTCGTCAGGGCGAATCGCCAGGGCCAGCGACAGCGCCGGCGACACTGGCTGCCGCCCTAGGGCCAGCCGCTCCGTCATCTCCTCCGGCAGCATGCGCACTGTGCCTTCCGGCAGGTAGAGGTTGGCCGCCCGGTTGCGCGCCTCGATGTCGGCCGGCGAGCCGGGCGGGGCCAGCGCGGCGGCGTCGGCCACGTGCACCCACAGGCGGTCGCCGTCCAGGCTGAGGGCGTCGTCGGGGTCATCGCTGCCCGCGTCATCGATCGCCAGGGCCAGCAGGTGGGTCAGGTCGCGGCGCGGCTCATCGGGCAGCGGCCCCACGGGAACGGCGGGCCGGTCGGTGGGCACGTTGAAGCGGGTGGGGTAGGGGTTGTTGGCCGGCGTCCAGTGGCCGGCGGCCAGCAGGAAGGCGTGGGCCGCCTCGCGGGTCTGGGGCTTGTCCAGTTGGCGCAGCACGCGGCTGCCCTCGTTCCGCCCCAGCGCCAGGGCCACCACGTCGGCCAGATAGCGCCCGTCTTCCGGGGCCAGTTGGCCGGACGCCGCGCGAGCCACGAACGCCGCCCAGGCCCGCTCCTCGGCCGCCTTGGACTCCCGCGCCGCCATGATTTCGGCCACCCTGGCGGGGGAGTGGGCGGTGACGGCCTCCGGCGCGCCAGTGAAGTAGAGGCCATCGGCCACCAGTTGCCAGGCGGCCCAGGCGGTGGCCGGGGTGTAAGCGCCGAAGGCCAGTTCGGCCAGTTCGGGCAGGGTCGTCTGGCCGCCGTCGAGTAGCTCCCAGGCCGTCACCGGGTCGCCAGCCGCCGGCGGCAGCGACCGCGGGCCGGCCAGCGGGCCGGGGTGGAGCAGGGCCACGTCCTTCGGCCGGACGCTGACCCGCTCCCCGTCGGGCAACTCAATGATCAGCTTCTTGTCGGCCACCTGCCGGACGACGGCCGGCTGGCCCTTGTAGAGCACGAGACTGTCCGGCCGGGGCGCGGTCATCAGCCGCCGCGCCCCTTGAACTCGTCCATGGTGTGGTTGATGCCAAAGAAGGTGACGACCTTATCGAAGAGGCCCGTCGGCAGCAGGCGCGTGGGGTAGAGCGCCAGCACAAACGGGGGCATGATCAGCCGCGCCTGATTTTTCTCCACCGCGCCGACGATCTTCGAGGCCACCTCATCCGGCTCCATGATGGGCAGCAGGAAAGGGAAGCGCGTCTTGACGCCCTTGAACATGCCGGTGCTGATGAAGTAGGGGCAGACGACGGTGGTGCGGATGTGGCGGTGGCCCAGCCGGTGCAACTCGACGCGCAGCGACTCGTCGAAGCCGACGGCGGCGAACTTGCTGGCGCTGTAGTCGGTCATCTTGGGCACGCCGATCAGCCCGCCGGCCGAGGCGATGGTGACGATGTGGCCCGCGCCCTTCTGGACCATACCCGGCAGAAAGCAGCGCGTTGTCCAGAAGAGGGCCAGGGTGTTGATGTCGAAGGTGCGCTCGATGGCCTCGTCGCTCAGTTCCAGCAAGGGCTTGCCGGAGACGATGCCGGCGTTGTTGATGAGGATATCCACCGGCCCCTGCTCGGCCAGAACGCGGCGGGCGGTGTCCTGAATCTCCTCCCGGTCGCTCAGGTCGCACTGCTGGTAGGCCGCGGCGCGGTGGCCCCAGCGCTCTAACTGGTCGCTCAACTCCTCCAGCCCGGCCATGTTGATGTCCCACATGATGACCTTGGCCCCGCGCGCCGCCGCTTTCTGCGCCATCAGCCGGCCGATGCCCGTGGCGCAGCCGGTGATCAGTACGTTCTTGCCCTGGAATGTGGTCATCGTTTGTTTGCCCTCTCTCGGTGATGCCGGACATTATAGCAGGACGTTAGTGGAACGCACTCTTGGGGAGCGGGGGAGCAGGGGAGAAAGGAGCGTCGTTCAGTTGTCTTTTTCACCCCCGCTCCTCTGCTCCCCTGCTCCCCCGCTCTTTTACCACTTGTGGGTCTCCACACGAATCATGCTATACTCATCCCCGTAGTCTGTCACTCACCCACGGAGAAACTCATCTATGTCCTCTCTGATCCTAACCGTACGAGAAAGCATCCGTTATCGTGGGCGCTCCGGTCAGATCAGCTGGCTTGCCCACCGCCTCTCCGGTCTGGCCATCCTCTTTTTCCTCGTCATCCACACCTGGGACACCGCCAACGCCTTCTTCTGGCCGCAAGCGTACGCCTGGTCGCTGGCCCTGTTCAAGAACCCGCTCTTCGGGTTGGGCGAGGTGGGAGTAATGGCCGCCGTGCTCTACCACGCCTTCAATGGCATCCGCATCAGCATCCTCGACTTCAAGCCGGAGTGGTGGCGTCACCAGCGCACCAGCTCGCTCATCACCTGGGGGCTGTTCTTTCTGGCCTTCATCCCGGCGGCTATTCTGATGCTGAGCGGCATGTGGAATCACTGCTCGGAGTTGGCCGCCGCGGGCGATAGCTGCCTGCGCATCCCGGCCTTCAGCGAGTTCGCCCAATATGTGCGATAAGAGAGTAGTTGATAGTTGTTAGTTGATAGTTGTGAGTCGTCAGTCACTAACAACTAACAACTATCAACTAACAACTGGTATGTGGATGCTTCCTAAGGAGTCATCAAAATGGCAGCGATCTCTTCCAAAATGCCGGACAAGATCACCGTCCGCCGGATCAAGATTGAGCGCAGCTGGGAGCGCTACCTGTGGCTGTTCATGCGCCTGTCGGGCGTGGCGATGCTCATCCTGGCCGTGGGCCACATGGTCATCCAGCACATCCTGAATAGCTCGGCCAACCTGTCGCTGAGCTTCGTTGCCCAGCAGTGGAGCGCGTGGGGCTGGAAGGCGTTCGACATCGCCCTGCTGTGGATGGCGATTCCCCACGGCGTGCGCGGCCTGTTCAACGTGCTGAGCGACTACGTCCATGGCGACGGCGCGCGGCGCATTATCGCTATCCTGCTCGGCCTCTTCGTCGTGGCCACCGTCATCTGGGCTACCATCGCCATCATCCTCTTCGACCCGGCCATGATTCCGGGGTAATTAGGAATTAAGAAGTAGGCATTAGGAATTGTGAAGACGCTGGGCTCAGCTGGG
>NZ_JAYRVJ010000416.1:0-7832 GCF_041918635.1 Promineifilum sp. (SeqCode) | reverse complement strand
CGGGTACAGCCGCCGACCACGATCATCTGGGGCATGAAGGATTTCGCCCTGCGCGGCGTCATGGCCGCGGAAAGCGCCGCGCTATGCACCTGGGGCGAGCTCATCGAGCTAGAGGACAACACCCATTGGGTACAGCACGAGGCGGCCGGCCTCGTCAACGAGATTTTACTCACGCGCTTTTCGCGGTCTCAGCAGACCTCAGAGGTCTAGACAACGATGCGCCTGCGCTCCGACCTCCTCCTGCTGCTGACGGCCATCATCTGGGGCTTCGCCTTCGTTTCCCAACGGCTGGGCATGGAGCACGTTGGGCCGTTTACCTTTAACGCCGTGCGTTTCGTCATTGGCGGCCTGGTGTTGCTCCCGTTCATCTGGCTGCTGGATCGGCAGCGCGGGCGCGAGGGGCGACCGCTCGTGCCGTGGCGCAGCCGGACGCTGCTGCGGGGCGGCGCGGCGGCCGGCGCGGTGCTGTTCTCCGCAGCCACCTTGCAGCAAATGGGATTGGCCTATACGACCGCCGGCAAGGGCGGCTTCATCACCAGCCTCTACGTCGTCCTCGTCCCGCTGCTCGGTCTGGCAATCGGCTATCGTCCGACGGCGGCTACGTGGATCGGGGCCATTCTGGCCACCGTTGGCCTCTACTTCCTGACCATGCAGGGCAGCTTCCACATGCAGTGGGGCGATCTGCTGGTGCTGATGGGGGCTTTCCTGTGGGCGGCTCACATGCTGCTGCTGGGCCGCCTGTCGCCGGGGGCCGACCCGGTGAAACTGGCCTTTGTGCAGTTTATGGTCTGCGCCGCGCTCAGCGCCGCCGCGCTGCTGACTGAGACGATCAGCGCCGCCGATCTGCGATTGGCGATGGGGGCCATCCTCTTCGCGGGCGTTCTGTCCGTGGGCGTCGGCTACACCTTGCAGGTCATCGCCCAGCGTCACGCGCCGCCGGCCGACGTGGCCATCATCCTGAGCCTGGAGGCGGTCTTCGCCGTTGTGGGCGGTTGGCTACTGCTGGGCGAGCAACTCAGCCCACGCGGCCTGCTCGGTTGCGCCCTCATGTTGGCCGGCATTCTGATCTCACAGCGGGAGGGGATCGAAGAGCCGGGGAGCAAGGGAGCGGGGGAGCAGGGGAGCATCCAACAAGCAACCAACGACTAACGACCACTGACCCACTGACCCACTACTTACTTCTTACTGACCACTATGGAGTACCCCACCGCCACACTGATTCTCAAACCAGGCCGCGAGAAGCCCGTGCAGCACCGCCACCCCTGGGTCTTCTCCGGGGCCATCGCGCGCATGACGGGCAGCCCGCAGCCCGGCGACCTGGTCGCCATAGCCAACCACCGCGGCGCGGCGCTGGGGACGGCCTATTACAACCCGAAATCCCAGATTCAGGCGCGCATTCTCTCCTGGGACCCGGCCGAATCCATCGACGACGACTTCTGGCGCGGCCGGCTGGCGCGGGCGGTGCGGGGGCGGGCGCTGCTGGGACTGAAAAGAGAGCCGGGGAGCAGGGGAGCAGGGGAGCAGGGGAGCAGTGCAGACACAAGCGATCAGCGATCACCAACGGCTGACCCACTGAATACTGCCGCACTGACCACTGGCCACCGGCCACTGACCACTGCCTACCGCCTCATCAACGCCGAAGCCGACGGCCTGCCCGGCCTAATCGTTGACCGCTATGGCGACTATCTGGTCATGCAATGCCTGACGCTGGGCATCGACCGGCGCAAGGAGCGGCTGGCCGGTCTGCTGGCGGAACTGCTGGCCCCGGCCGGCATCCTGGAGCGCTCCGACGTGGACGTGCGCGCCAAGGAGGGGCTGCCGCAGGTGGCCGAGTTGCGCCACGGCCAGGCCCCGCCGCCGGAACTGACGATTCGCGAGAACGGCCACGCCTTCCCGGTGGACGTGTGGCGCGGCCACAAGACGGGCTTCTACCTGGATCAGCGCGACAACCGCGCCGCCGCCGGCCGGCCGGAATTCCTGGCCGGCGAGGTGCTCAACGTGTTCGCCTACACCGGCGCGTTCGGCGTCTACGCCGCGGCGGCCGGCGCGCCACGGATCACTCAGGTTGACAGCTCCACCCCGGCGCTGGAGATGGCCGAGCGGGCCATGCAGCTCAACGGCTTCGAGCGGCCGGACGACGAGTACATCGCCGGCGACGCCTTCGAGGTGCTGCGCTACTACCGCGAGGAGGGGCAGCAGTTCGACGCCGTCATCCTCGACCCGCCCAAGTTCGCCTACAGCCAGGGCCAGATCGACCGCGCCTGCCGCGGCTACAAGGATTTGAACTGGCTGGCCTTGCGCCTGCTGCGCCCCGGCGGGACACTGGTGACATTCTCCTGCTCCGGCCTGGTCAGCGCTGACCTGTTTCAGAAGGTCGTCTTCGGCGCGGCGGTTGACGCCGGCCGCGACGTGCAGGTCTTGCACCACCTGGGCCAGTCGGCCGATCACCCGGTGCTGCTCTCCTTCCCTGAGTCGGCCTACCTCAAGGGCCTACTCTGCCGCGTCTGGTAAGCCAACAAACCTGACAGATGCAATAGATACCTCTGCGCCCTTTCTAAAATCTGCGTAATCTGCGAAATCTGCGGATTCTTCCTTCTTACTTATGCGCGTCTCGGTCATCATCCCCAGCCTCAACGCCCCTACCCTCTCGCGAGCGCTGAACGCCGTCCTGGCCCAGTCTCAACCGGCCGACGAGATCATCGTCGTCGGCCGCGACGAGGCGGGCGCGCTGGCCGCTTGCCCCACGGCGCGCTTCATCGACACCGGCGCGCCGGTCTGCGCCGCGCGGGCCCGCAACCTGGGCATGGCCGCGGCGACCGGCGACCTCTTCCTGCTGCTCGACGCCGACTGCATCCCCCGCCCCGACTGGCTGGCCCAGCACGCGGGGCGGCAGGCGGCCGGCGAGCGCGTGGTCGGCGGCGCGGTGGCGCTCCAGGGCAGCAACTACTGGGCGCAGAGCGACAACGTGTCCATGTTCCACGAGTTCGTGCCGCAACACCCGCCCGGCCCGCGCTTCCTGCTGCCGACGCTCAACCTGAGCGTCCGGCGCGAAGTCTTCGAGAGGGCCGGCGGCCTGGATGAATCCTTTCCCGGCGCGGCAGCCGAGGACGCCGACTGGACGATCCGCATCCGGCGCGCCGGCTACCGGCTGTACTTCGAGCCGGCGGCCATGGTGGCCCACGCGCCGGCGCGCACGACCCGGCATGACGTGGCCCGCCACTGGCGCAACCTGGGCCACAACGCCATTCGCGTCCGGCTGCGTTACGCCGACGAGTTCGGCACGCCGCGCGGGGCGCGCCGCGCCGGCTGGTGGCGGGCACTCTCGCCGCTCATCGCCGCGCGCATCACCGCCGGCATCTACGCCGACCGCGCCCTCTGGCCCCACTGGCGCAGCCTGCCGGTGGTCTACTGGACGAAGCTGCTCTACTGCCTTGGCGCGGCGCGGGCCATCGACAGCGGTTTCGCCACCCAGCCATGACCCCCACCCCACCCGTCACCATCATCATCGTCGCCTGGAACCAGTTGGAGAAGACGCTCGACTGTCTGGAGACGGTCGCCGCGCTGACCTACCCGCGCGTCCACACGCTGCTGGTGGACAACGGCAGCGAGCCGCCGCTGGCCGGGGCCGTCGGCGCGCGCTTCCCGGCGGTCGAGGTGCTGCGGCTGCCGCGCAACCTGGGCTTTGCCGGCGGCTACAATGCCGGGCTGCGCCGGGCGCTGGCGGGCGAGGGCGAGCTGTTCCTGCTGCTGAACAACGATACGCTGGTGGCGCGCGACGCGCTGGCGCGACTGGTCGAGGAGATGGGGACAGCGGCCAATATCGGCCTGGCGACGGCCAAAATTTACTACGCCGCCGACCCACGCCGCATCTGGACGGTCGGCGCGAACCTCAACGTCTTCCTCGACCTGAAGGACAAGGGCGACGGCCAGCTGGACGAGGGGCAGTGGCGCGAACCGCGCGACGTGGATTTCGCGCCGTTCTGCGGCATCCTGTTGCGGCGTGCGGTGGTCGAGAGCGTCGGCCTGCTGGACGAGGCGTTCTTCCTCTACTACGAAGATATGGACTACTGCCGCCGCGCGCGCGGCGCGGGCTGGCGCATCCGGCTCTGCCCCGCGGCCCACATTCACCACGCCGTCTCGGCCAGCAGCGGCGGGCGCGATAGCCCACCGGAACGGTACTGGATGGCCCAGAGCAGTGGGCGCTACTTCCGCAAGCACGGCTGCGGCCCGCGCATGCTGCTTATCGTCCCCTTCCGGCTGGCGAGCGCTCTGAAGATGACGGCCCGGCTGCTGCTGACCGGCCGGCGCGTCGCCCTGCGCGCCTATTGGGCCGGGCTGTGGGCCGGCTGGCGCACCGGCCGGGCGACGACCCTGCCGCCAGCATGGATCATCTCACGCAAAGACGCAAAGAACGCAAAGTAAAGAACGTCTCTTCTCTTGGCGTTCTTTGCGCCTTTGCGTGAGATTCTTCTAAACCACCTCGATGGCCGCCTGCAGGAAGCGCCGCGTGCCGGCCAGCAGGCGGTAGTGGAAGCGATAGGAACTCTCGAAGTCGCCCAGCGCCCGGAATTCGTGCGTCACACCATAGGCCGACCCCAACTCATCGAACAGGATCACATCGCCCGCTTTCAGTCGCTTGCCCAGCGCGGTCAACACGTAGAGCGTGGAACTGTACAGGTCGGCGTCCAGATGGATGACCGTGCGTCGGTCGAGCGGGTGGCGCGACAGAAAGTCACCCAACGTATCCTGGAACAAGCCGACTTCCAGCGCCACGCGCGAATCCTCGAAGTCGGGCAGCTTGCCCCCGGTCGTGAACGTGCCCGGCGGCAAGCCAACCCAGGCGTCGGGCAGGCCGGTGAACGTGTCAAACCCATAGAAGCGCGAGGCCGGGTCGGCGTTGTGCTCCGCCCACCAGCGCAGCGACTCGCCGTGGAAGACGCCGAACTCCAGGAAGTCAATCGTCCCGCCCAGGCCGTGCGCGTCGATGACGTACTGGTACAGATCGTAGCGGCTGTCGAACACGGGCGCGGCGGCGTTGGCCTTCGACCAGTGGTAGAAGCGGGCGGCATAGGCGGCGCGCAGGAACAGCTCGTCGGCCGGGCGCGCCAGCCCATAGAGCCTTGATTTCAGCGACGGCGACCAGCGGTGGGCGCCGGCTTTCGTTTGCTCACTCATGATAAATCAGTGAAGCCTTTCTAGTCGGGATGGACGCCAATGTTACCACGCCCTCCAGCGGGTGAACAGGCTGCGCGATGGGGGAACAGCATGCTGATGAACGCTGATTGGCGGCGGCGACGCTCACCGATAAAATGACAGGGTTATCTACATCCGCGTGGCGCAGGTTTATTAACCTGCGCGAGGCCAACAGCCAAACTGGATGCGGGGGTGCACCGATGCGATTGGGACGAGAAGGGCAACTGGCCCTGCTGCCCCGCTGGGTCAGCGAAAAACTGGACGTTCATCTCTGGGAGACGAACCGGCTCCTGGAGCAGGCGCGGCGCGAGCTGCCGGCCGGCGCGCGCCTGCTGGACGCCGGCTCCGGCGAGGGGCAGTACCGCCACTACTTCGAGCACCTGCGCTACACCGGCGTTGACCTGGCCGTGGGCGACCAGACGTGGGACTACACCGGGCTGGATACCCAGGCCGACCTGTCGCGCCTGCCGTTCGCCGACGACCGCTTCGACGCCGCCGTCTGCTTCCAGGTGCTGGAGCACGTCAACGAGCCGGCGCGGGTCATCGGCGAGATCGGGCGCGTCCTGCGGCCCGGCGGCCGGTTCTACCTGTCGGCCCCCATGGCCTGGCACCAGCACCAAAAGCCCCACGACTTCTTCCGCTACACTTCGTTCGGCTTCACGCACCTGATCGAGAAGAGCGGTATGCGTGTGGTCGAGATGCGGCCCTGGGGCGGTTACTTCTGGTTCCTGTCGTTCAACTTCCAGATGATGCACGACCGCCTCTTCCCGCGCGGCGACAACGACCTGGCCTATCTGCTGAAGCTGCCGCTCATCCTGCCCGTCTATCTCGTGTTCTTCCTGCTGTTGCCGCTGCTGCTCTTCTACCTCGACCGCCTGGACAAGGTCAAAGACCACACCCTGGGGTGGGCATGCATCGCCGAGAAGCTCCCCGCCGATGAACACCGTCCAGCGTCTCCTTAGCAACACCGTTCTGGCCTTCATCAGCAGTATCGTTGTCAAGGCCGGCAACGCCCTGTTGTTCATCCTCATCGGCCGCTGGCTAGGCCCTGGCGAGTCGGGCGCGTTCAGCCTGGCGACGACCTACTACACGTTCGTCTTTGGCCTGTCGGCGCTGGGGCTGCACGAGATCATGGTGCGCGACCTGCCCGCGCGCCGCGACGAGAGCGGGCGCTACCTGGTCAACTACCTGACCCTGCGGCTGCTCCTGTCGGTCGCCGCCTATGGGCTGCTGCTCCTCGGGCTGCGCCTCTTCTCCCCCTACTCCGCGACGACGACCCAGATCATCCTGATCCTGTCGCTGGCGGTCATCCCCGAAGCGGTCTTCAGCATTTGCCAATCGCTGTTCGAGGCCCACGAGCGGCTGGTCACGCCCATGCTGGCCTCCATCGCCAGCAGCGGCGTCAAGCTGCTGGCCGGCTTCTGGCTGCTGCGCCAGGGGGCGCAGGTCGTCCAGATCGCCTGGGTCATCCCCATCGCCAGCGCGGCCAGCCTGATCGTCTTCGCGCCCGGCCTGGCGCGCCTGTTCCGCCGCGTGCCGCAACGCCTGCCGGCCCGGCTCGACGCGGCCTTCGTGCGCCTCCAGTTGGGCTACACGCCCAGCTTCTTTGTCATCCAGTTCTTCTCCCTGCTCGACTACCAGTCCGATGCCCTGCTCATCTCGCTGATGCTGAGCGAGGAGGCGCTGGGCCACTACACCGCCGCCCAGACCATCCTGCTGGCCTTCAACCTCATGCCGCTGGCCATCCGCACCGCGGTCTACCCGCTGATGAGTCGCTACTACCACGAAGCGCCCGATAAGCTGGCCGTGCTCTACGACAAGATCAGCCGCTACCTGTTCGCGCTGGTCTTGCCGCTGGCGACCGGCGTCACGCTGCTGGCCGCGCCCATCATCGCCCTGGTCTTCGGGCCGGGTTTCGAGCCGGCCGTGCCCGTCCTGCAAATCTGTATCTGGGCCATCGTCTTCCTGTTCCTCAACGTGCCCCACGCCCGGCTGCTGCTTATCCACCACAAGCAGCGTGAGGCGGCGCGGATGCTGGGCGGGGTAACGCTGCTCAACGTGGCCCTCAACCTGCTCCTCATCCCGCGGGCAGGCATCGCCGGTGCGGCGGTGGCCCGGCTGCTGTCCAGCTTCGCCCTCTACGCCAGCTTCTACGCCTACACCCACGCGACCGTCATGAAGCTGAGCGGACGGCCCTCGCTGGCCCGGCCGCTGCTGGCCAACGCGCTGATGGCCGCCGCCGTCTGGTGGCTGCGGGCGTTCCCCCTGCCCGCGTCCATTGCCGCCGGCGTGGTCGTTTACGCCGCGGCGGCGCTGCTGCTGGGCATTGTGCCGCCGCAAGACCTGGTTTACTGGCGCGAAATCGTCCGCCGGCGCGACTAATCGGGTGATTACTCCCCGGAATACTCCAAATGGCTTATTGACCCGGCCCGCCCATCCCGTAGAATGGTACTGATTGCTAAACTATCTTCATACCTCTTTAAGGAGATGAACATGTTGAAGAAGACTCTCGTCCTGGTAATTGCGCTGCTGCTGCTGGCCGGTATCGGCGTAGTCGGCGCGCAGAGCGGCAACCTGCCCGGTTCCGGCTGGTGGTCTGGACAGCAGATCCAGAACGTCGGCACGGCCACGACCGACGT
>NZ_JAYRVJ010000415.1:0-6106 GCF_041918635.1 Promineifilum sp. (SeqCode) | reverse complement strand
TGCGGCGTCGCGCCGACGGGCATGCAGGCGATGGTGACGTCGACCGCGCAGTTGAATGTGCGCGCCCTCCCCGGCACTGACAGCGCGATCGTCACCCGGCTCGCGCCGTGCACCATCGTGCCCCTGACCGGCTTCCGCAACATCGATAGCACCTGGGTGCAGGTCACCTTGCCCTCGGGCCAGGGCGGCTGGGTGTCGGCCCAGTGGGTCAGCCTGGGCGTGCCCATCTCCTCGCTCACCGGCCCCGCCCGGTAAAAGAGGCGCACGCCAAGAGCGCCAAGTGCGCCAGGAACGCCAGGAAGAAACTCGCTTCTTGGCGTTCTTTGCTTTCCTGGCGCTCTTTGCGTGAGACCCTCCCTCTCCGAAGACCTCTGATCTCTCTTCCGAGTTCTCTCGGATGTTTTCGCGCGGCCGGTGAGTATCCTATGGATAGGGTCGTGTATCGGCCACCGGGGGTAAGGCCCGGATCGCTGGCCCCCTGATCCGGCGTCCGGGTCCACCTCCGGTCTTTGGAATTAGGAATTAGGAACGGGAAGCCCTCCCTGGGGGCCGGCGGAGGGGCCGGGCGTGCCGTGGGAGGGCTTCGGGTGGCCGCTCGCTACTGGAGCGTTGTCCCCGCAGGGAATGTATCCAGCAACAACCACGTCGCCGCGAAGGCGTCGTTGTCGCCGGCGGCGAGGGTGACGGCGTAGCGGCCGTCGATCACCAGCGCCGCCGCCTCGCCGATGACCTCGGCCCCGGCCGGCGTCAGGCGCAGGGCCGCGCCCCGCTCCACGCCGATAGCCACCGTCGCCGGGTCGGCCATCACGTGGCTGACCAGCCGGCCGTAGAGGTAGTCGTACAGCACGCGCGGCTCGATGACCGCGTCCACCAGCCCCAGCCCCGGGGCCATCGTCAGATAGCCGGCCAGGAACGTATCGCTCGACTGGTACTCGACGTTGTCGCTGGTCGGCGTCGGTTCGGCGGTCATGGCGACGCCCAGGGCAGCCGCGGCGGCGTTGTCGGCCATCAGCACGCCGCCGGCTGTCCACCAGTCGCGCCACACCGCGTCCGTGCCGGCGTCGCGCATGGCCGCCACCAGGTCGGCCATGAGCGCCTGGTCGCTGCCGGTGAAGAAGACCGCGCCCGCCCCGGCCAGTTGCTCGCCCAGCGCCGCCAGATCGGTCGCCGGCGTCAGCGTGGCGGTGATGGCCCGACCCTCCAGCCCGGCGTTGCGCAGCCGGTTGCGCCAGAAGCGGGCAAAGCCGTCGGCGGCGCGCGGGCGCGGGCCGGCGGCCAGCACGACGACCGGCCCCTCGGCGGCGTTGGCCGCCTCGACGAAGGCGGTCATGGCCGGGCCGCGCGTGGCCGCGCTCAGATCGCCGCCGATGAAGAGCGGCCCCGCGCCGGCCGGGGCGGCCAGTTGGGCGAAATTGCGCTCGCGGATGTTGGGCGGGGCCTGGGGGATGCCCTCGACGATGGGCAGGCGCGTGTCCAGGCTGTAGGCGTAGTGGCCGGGCGGCAGGATGTGGAAGCCAACGCTGTGGATAGACAGGACGGCCGGATCGTCGCCGACGTACTCCGCCGCCCCGGCCGCGCTATAGGTCTCACCGTCCAGGACAATAGCCGCGTACCAACCGGTGATATCGCGCACCAGGCCCGTCTCGTCGATGACGCCGGCCGTGCCCCAGTCGAAGCCAACGGCCAGCTTCTCGCCCGGCTTCTCCACCATCGCCTGGAGCAGCCGCGCCGTCCGGCCGCGCTCCAGCACGTGCTGGTCGATGATGGCGTCGGGCAGGCCGAAGACCAGGCCGCGCTCGGCCACCTCGATGTTGCCGTACCACAGATCGACCGCGCCCCGGTTCAGGCCGTGCCAGGCGAAGTTGTCGCCCGTGTAGCCGGCGATCATGTAGCGGGAGATGACGGCCGCGCCGGCGCTGTTGCCGCCCACGACCGCGCCGCGGGCGAAGCCGGCGGTCAGCATGCCCTCCGTCGCCGTGTTGGCGACGACGCGCATGGCGACGGTCTGGTCGCCGCCCAGGATGTAGAAGCCGTCCACGTCCTCGCCCAGCAGGGCGACTTTGGCCGGGTCCTGGGCGTCGCTGCGGATCTGGATGTCCACGGCCGTCGCCTCGCACGTCTGGCCGGGCGCGGCCACGGCGGCGCACGCGTCCTCGATCTGCTGGGCGCGCTCCTGGGCCAACGCGATGTTCTCGCGCCGCAGGATGCCGCCGATGCGATGGGGGTCGAGGGCGTAGGTGATGGGCAGGACGCGGATGAGGACGAGGCCGTCGCTGTCGTGTTCGGCCGCCTGAGCGGCGAACAGTTGCAGCGTGTCCTCCTCGTAGCCCGCGCCGATGGGCACGAGCCGGGTGGAGCCTTGTCCGGCGACCGTCGTCGCCAGGAACAAGATGGTCATGAGCGCCGCCGGTACTGCTGGCAGCCAACCGAGTCTACGAAACCACTTGCCGCGCTTCATGTTCTTTTCTCCTGTTAACTCGTAGGGCGATTTGGCAAATCGCCTTTCCTTACCCCTCCTCCAGCCCCTCCCAAAGGGAGGGGAGAAGGACGGCAATAAATTGCCTGACTACGAACCCGAACCCAACGACCGGATGAGCGCCACCACCTCCCCCACGCGCCCCACCCGGTAGACATTGCCCGGCAACTCGTCGGGCAGATCGACGACGTCATAAATCCACGTCATCTCCGTCGGCACGTAGATGGCCCGGCCGCCCAGCGCCGCCACGGGCAAAATGTCGCTGCGCAAGCTGTTGCCGATCATGACGAAGCGCGATGGCTCCACGCCGCGCCGCTTCAGGATGGCCCGGTAGACCTCCGGCGTCTTGTCGCTGACCACCTCGACGCCGCTGAAGTACTGCCCCAGGCCGGAGCGGGCCACTTTGTCTTCCTGGTGCAACAGGTCGCCCTTGGTGATGAGCAGCAGCGGGTAGTCGGCCGACAGGGCGGCCAGGGTGTCTTCTACCTCATCGATCAGCCGCACCTCGGCCGAGATCATCTCCTTGGCGATGCCCAGCAGTTCGCCGATTGCCGCCCCGGTGATGCGCCCGCCGGTCACGGCGATGGCCGTCTCGATCAGCGACAGGGTGAAGCTGGTCACGCCGAAGCCGAAGTAGGGCAGGTTGCGCATCTCCGTCTCGTGCACCAGATCATCGAGAGCGGCTGGATCGCCGCCGTCTCGGCGGCCGGCCGGCGGAGACGCCAGCGATCCGGTCGCTCGCATATAGGGCTGCAACAGTTCGCGGAAGCGGTCGCGGGCGTCCTGGTAGAGGTCCTCGTTGTGCCAGAGGGTGTCGTCAGCGTCGAAGGCGATCAGATCGATCATGGGGCCGAATTGTCGCCCGACACGTACAAAAAGAAAAGAAGAATCTCACGCAAAGCCGCAAAGAACGCAAAGCAGAGAACTCTTTCTTCCCTTTGCGTTCTTTGCGGCTTTGCGTGAGACCTCTTAGGCTACCGCGGCGGAGAGGGTGTAGCCGACGCCGTGCCTGGTAGTGAGGTAGACACGCTGGGGATCGACCTTCTCGCACAGCCGGTTGACCGCCCGTTGCAGCGCTTCCTTGTCGCTGAAGAACATCGCCATGTCGTAGGGCTGTCCTTCCTGGCCGTAGACCTCGCGCACCAGCGTCTCGTACTCGACCACCTGGCCGCGCCGGCGGTAGAGGGCCAGCAGCACGTCCAGTTCGCGGCCGTCCTTCAGCCCCACCAGCTTGCCATCGACGTAGACGCGGCGGTTCGGCTCGTCCACGCGCAGGCCGCGCTCGTGGCGGTCTTCTTCGTCGCGGAAGCGGCCCAGCGTGGCGGCGAAGAGGGCGCTGAACACCCGCCCGCCGGCGTCCACCAACCCCAGCCGGGCCAGCTCCTGCTGCCGGTTGATGTCGATGGGCCGGCCGTCGGCCAGCGCCAGCAGGCATTCGCGCTCGTCCGGCCGCAGGGCGCGCCACAGCTTATCGGCCGTGGGTAGCGGCGCGTCGGCCCACGGTTCGGCGCGCAAGTGTTCCACCAGGCCGGCCGGCGCGGTGGGCCAGCCGCGGCTCCTGGCCCGGCGTAGCACGTCGCGCAGCAGGCCGGGGTTGGCTCCGGTCAGCCGCATCAGTTCGTCCTCCAGGCCCGGATCGAGCGGTTCGCCAGGCGACAGCGACTCCCACAGGGCGCGGAACTGGCCGCTGTAGCTCATGACGATGGTCGCGTCGGCGAACAGGTGGTTGAAGTCGCGGACGAAATCGTCCCTGGCGTCGTCGCGCAGCAGGGCCAGCGGCCGGAAGGTGGCGATGACGACGTAGAGCCGCTCGCTCAACTCGTGCCATTCGCGCGGAAAGCGGGCCAGGCAGTAGAGCATCTCCGGCTCCAGGTCGGCGTAGACGGCATCGAAATTGGTCAACACCAGCAGCGGGCTTTGCAGCGCGTCGCTGACGACGGTCTCCAGGGCGCGCTGGAAGAAGACCATCGTCTCGTCGGGCCGGGTGAGCGTCTGGCGGTCGAACTCGGCCACCAGCCCCTCGATCTCGCGGGCCGGCTGAGTGAAGCCGTCGCGCGCCGCCGCTTCGCCGATGGCCGCCAGCAGCCGCCGGGCGAAGGCGTGCCACAGTCCACTGTCGTCGGGGCCGATGGCGCGGCAGTCAACCGAGACGGGCAGGGTGCAGACCCCCAACGCCCGCTCGCGGTCGTGGGCGCGGCTGTCGTCCGGGTCGGCCAGCAGTTGGCGGGCCAGATACCACTTGCCGCTGCCGGGCAGCCCGATCAGGTGGGCGGCGCGGCCCGACTCCAGCCGGCGCAACAGTTGATCCCAGAGCGGGTCTATGGAGGTCGCCAGCGTATCGCTGGCGGCGGGGTTGTCGATGAGCACGTAAACGTCGTCGGACGAGCCGTCCTCGCGGTGGGTGCTGGGCAGCTTCACCTCCGTGCGCCGCCCCAGGGGCAGCCGGGCGCGGCCGTACTTCTTGTAGGGCGGCGACAGCGGATCGTCGAGCGGCCGCACCTGGCTGCCGTAGGAGCTATGCTCGTTGAGCCAGAAGCGGCCGTTGTCATAGACCAGGGTGAAGTGCTCCTTGGAGATGTTCAGCAGCGCGTTGGCCGGCAGCCGGAACCAGGTGTGGAAGTCGCGGCGGCCGACGGTCAACGTCGCGCCCGGCAGCCCGGCGAAGCGCAGCCGGTGCTCCCGGTCGCGGTAGCGAATGGTAAGCAACAGTTCCGGCGGGGTCATAAGATATATTATCCGCAGATTTCGCAGATTGGGCAGATTCTTAGAGGCTCACGCAAAGATCGCCAAGGATACGAAGAGCGCCAAGCTCCAATCTTTGCGCGCTTTGCTTCTTGGCGCTCTTTGCGTGAGCCTCTTTTCTTATTCGGGCTCGCAATAGACGAAGCGATAGGGCCACAGGTGCTCGACGAACGTCGGGCGGAAGTCAGCGTCGGCGAAGGGGTCGGCCGACCACCGCAACTCATTAGAAACCCGGTTTCTGGCGGGCGGAGCGTCCCAGCGCTGCACCACGGCGTGGTCGGGGGCCAGATAGGCGCGGGCGGTTCGGTTGTCGGGGAAAGCGTGGCCCTTGGGATTGATGACGCGGCTCTCCAGGATGCGGCCGGGCGCGGCATGGCGGGCCAGCCCCGGCCCCAGCAGCCGGAAGATCTGCCACATCAGCCCGGGCGGCGTGCGGGCGGCGCGGCCGGCCGCGCCCTCCACCAGCGGCTCACCCGTCGCCGCGCGAAAGACGAAACGGGTGCGGTCGCGCTCCGGCTCGATGCGCCCCCGGGCGAGGTGGGCGTCCAGCCCCAATAGCTCGCGGTTGTAGGCGACGACCCGCTCGCTGTCGTTCCACAGCCGGTAGCAGAACAGGCCCAGCGCCGGCTCGGCCAGCAGCAGCCGCAGCAGGATGAGCGGGTGGGCGGCCACCGGCTCCAGCGGCCGGCGCGTGACGGCGATGAAGAACTGAAGCTCCCGGTGCGGCCCCAGGTTGGCGTGCGTGAAGTCGCACACCCACATGCCGGCCAGCGTGCGCCCCTCGGCCGTCATGACCGGCTCGGCGTCCTCGTTGGACACCATCCCCATGGCGATGCTGCTGTTGATCGTCCCGGCGATGAGCAGGCCATAGCCATCGTAGACGACGTA
>NZ_JAYRVJ010000414.1:0-17285 GCF_041918635.1 Promineifilum sp. (SeqCode) | reverse complement strand
GGACGTGCGCACCGTACGCGTCGAGAATTCAGTGCGCCAATATGTCGTCAACATCTGCCGGGCCACCCGGCGGCACGAGGACATCCTGCTGGGGGCCAGCCCGCGGGCAACGATGGCCCTTTACCGCACCGCCCAGGCGCGGGCGGCCATCGAGGGGCGCGACTTCGTCATCCCCGACGATGTGAAGCAGATGGCCCCCCACGTGCTAACCCACCGGCTGGTGGTTAACCCGCAGACCCGCCTGCGCGGGCGCACGCCGGAAGACGTGGCCCGTGAGGTGGTGAACACCGTGCCCGTCCCTGTTGAAAGAGACCTGACAGGTGGTGTTGCGACGCAACCCGGCGTCGCCGCGACGCCGACACCTGTCAGGTCTGGGTAAGCCATGCCCGAAAGCATCCACGATCTCCAGCTCGTCGTCCGCGAGAACCAGCGGGAGGCCATGCGCCAGGCGCGGCAAAACCTGATGCTGGCCGCGGCGACGGGCAAGGGGATGGACATGGCCGACGTGGCGCAGGCGCGCGGCCTGGTCTTGCGCGAGCGCGAGAATAGCATCTTCAGCGATGCCTGGGTTCCGCTGGCCGCCCTGTTCGTCCTCATCGGCCTGGCCGCCGGGCGCAATGCCGGCTTCATCGCGCTGGGCATCGCCCTGCTGCTCATCGTGGCCGTCAGCACCCTCTGGAAGAATCTGTCGCTGTTCGGCGTCGCCTATGAGCGGCGCTTCGACCGCACGCGCGTCTTCCCCGGCGAGCCGGTCGAGATGACGGTGACGATGCAGAACGACAAGCTGCTGCCCCTTACCTGGCTGCGCTTCCGCGACAACCTGCCCGTGCCCCCCGACGCGGCCGATTCGCTGGTGAACCTGACCAGCGAACTGGTCGGCGACTTCACCTACCAGAATATTTTCTCCATGCAGAGCCACGAGCGCGTAGAGCGCACGACCACCCTGCGCTTCCCGGTGCGCGGCTATTACAAGATCGGCCCGGTCATCTACGAGTCGGGCGACATCTTCACCCTGTTCACCATCGAGCGCGAGCACGCCTACATCGACCGGCTGGTCGTCTACCCGCAGATTTGGCCGTTGGACGAGTTGGGACTGCCACCCAAGGAGCCGTTCGGCGAGTTGCGCGTGCGCCAGAGCCTCTTCACCGACCCCATCCGCACCCGTGGCATCCGCGACTACAGCCCGCAAGACCGCTTCCGCGACGTGCACTGGAAGGCGTCGGCGCGACGCGGCCATTTGCAGACAAAGGTCTATGACCCCTCGACCGGCATGACGATGGCCGTCTTCCTCAACGTCGCCACCTTCGCCCGCCATTGGATGGGCTTCGACCCCGACCTGCTGGAGCGGGCGGTCAGCGTGGCCGCCTCCATCTGCAACTACGGCGTGCAACAGGGCTGGGGCGTCGGCGTCTACGCCAACGGGGCCGTGCCCAATTCCGACCAGCCCATTCGCGTGCCGCCGGGACGCGCGCCAGATCAACTGGGGAACGTGCTAGAGGCGCTGGCCGTGGTGACCGAGTTCGCCACCGGCTCCATCAGCAACATGCTGCTACGCGAAAGCCCGCAACTGCCCTGGGTCTCTACCGTCGTGCTGGTGACGGCCGTCGTCACCGACGAGATTCTCATCGCCCTGTTGCGGCTGCACGAGGCGGGGCGGCGGGTGGTGCTCATCGCTCTGGGCGACGAGCCGCCGCCCCATGTGGCGACCGGCCGGCTGGAGACCATCCTCACCTACCACATCCCTTCGACCGCCCCCGCCTTCCAGGCCGGCCGCCGCAGCGCGACGGCAACCCAGGCCGCGTTGAGCAGCATCCCGACGCCCGAGCCGGTGCAACTGGAACTGGAGGCGGTCGAATGAACGCCGCGCCTCTGGCCACGCGGCGCGGGCTGGCTGCCCCGGCAGCCACCCTCTGGGGCTACATCCGGCACGAACTGCTCTTCCTGTGCTTCGCCCTGATGGAGATCGCTCTGTTGACGCCGGTCGTGCTGGTCGGTCTGGGCTGGGCGCGCTATTGGCCGGCGGGGCAGGTCGCCCTGTGGCTGCTGCTGATCATGCTGCTGCCGCTCAATCTGGCCCGGCTGATGGCGCTGCTCCAGTTCGACCTCAAGCGGCAGCGCCGCGTCCTCATGGCGGCCCTGCTGCTCGTGGTGCTACTCAGTTGGCGGCAACTGCTCTACACGCCGGCCGGGCCGTTTGACCTCGCCTGGTTGGGCCAATTCGCGTCCAACCTGGCCGAAGTGGGTAATCTGGTCTGGGCGCGCGACCTGTCCATCTTCATCCTGACGGCGTTTGTCTGGTGGCGGGGCATCCGGCTGGCTACGCGCCTCCCGGAGATCAACAACGTCGGCCTGCGCTTGCGGCTGGGCGGCCTCATCATCGCCCCGCTGCTGGTCTGGTTCACATCCGCCTTCCTGGAGACGAGCATCGTGCCCTTCCTGCTCCTCTTCTTTCTGGCCGCACTGACGGCGGTGGCTCTGGTGCGGGCGGAAAACATCGAGCAGGAGCAGCGCGGCACGGCAGCGACGCTCAACGCGCGCTGGTTCACAGCTGTCTTCGGCGCGGGGCTGCTGACCATCCTGGCCGCCGGGCTGCTGGCGGTCTTCCTGAGCGGCGACTCGCTCTTCACCCTCTTCGGTTGGTTTTCGCCCCTGTGGCGGGCGCTCCAGTTTGGCGGGGTGGTGGTGCTCTCGACGCTCTTCAAGCTGACCTCGCCGGCGCTCGACCTGCTGGCCGTCATCGTTCAATTCCTCGGCGAGATACTGGTCGCCCTCATGGGCCAGATCGGCGAAGGCTTCCGCGCGTTGGGCCTGGGCAACGCGCCACCCATGCCCGCGTTGCAGACGCCGACGGGCACGCCGGAGCTAGACGGGCCGGGGCTGACCGGCCGGGCGACGACGGTGCTCATCATGCTCGGTCTGATCGCTCTGGTGGCGCTGGCGCTGGCCCGCGCCTACCGCCAGGCGACCTTCGCCGCGCGTGACAGCCAGCGCAGCCACGTGGCCCGGGATGAGGAAGATGAGGAGCCGGGGCTAGGCCGGCGGTTGCTGGAACGGCTGGGCTTGCTGGGGCAGTGGCGGGCGGCGGCGTCCATCCGGCGCATCTACCGGCTCATGTGCCGCGCCGCGGCCGCCGCCGGCTACCCGCGCCTGGAGGCCGAGACGCCCTACGAGTACCTGCCGACGCTGGGCCAGGTGTGGCCGGAGTACGCGGCCGAGGCGCGGCTGATCACCGAGGCGTTCGTCCGCATCCGCTATGGTGAACTGCCGGAGACAAGCGAGGAACTGGAGCAGATTCGCCAGGCCTGGCGGCGGCTGGAAGGGACTACCCCGCACCGGCGCGACGCGCCGGCCGAAGGGCCGACGCTCGCCAAGCGGGAATAGATTCAGCCGCGCTTCAGGCTATCTCCCAGATCGCTCTGCGTCCCGTCCGTCGCATCCACGGCTAACGGCTGGCCGCCCAATTCGCGAATGACGGCGGCGATGAAGGCATTCTCCCCCGCGCCATACTCGAACAGCAGGGCAGAGGAGCCGGGTGGAAGCCGGTCGACGACCGACCGCGCGCTATCGGCGTCAATGCGCAGATCGGGGGCCATCCCCATCAGCGCGCCCGGCTGGCTGCCCAACAGGCTACCGCCCTGGTGGCTGCTGACCATCGTGTTCAGCACCGGCCCGGTCGCGCCGCCGGCCACGGTGTCGCCCGGCTCGGCGGTGAACTTGCGCTCTTTGTGTACCGTGATCTGGCCGTCGGCATCCTTGACGGCGACGATCGCGCCGTTGAGGTTGAGGCGGTGCGCTTTGTGCAGGCTCTCCAGTTGGGAGAGCGCCTCGGCAGCTTTCGTGGGGTCGTTGAAGGTAACGGTGATGGTATTGCTCATGGACTGTCACCTCCGAAAGAAATTTACCGCGGCGGCTCGACCGGCCGCGGCCTTTTCATTATAGCGGCTATCCCCACATTATCGTGTTGCCCTTCACCATACTCTGCGCGCCTCCTAACGTATACCCTGCCGGGTCGCTAACGCGCCGGCCCGGCCATCGCGGTTTCAGCGACCTCTTCTCCAGCCCGGCCGTTCCCGCGTCCTGTTTCCTCTTGTGGCAGCACAGGGCGCTGCTGGGCTGTGGCTTCTTGTCGCGCTACCGCCGCTTGCATGAACGCCGCGAACAGTGGGTGCGGCCGGTTGGGGCGGCTCTTGAACTCCGGGTGGAACTGGCTGCCCAGCATGAAAGGGTGGTCGCGCAGTTCGGCGATCTCCACCAGCCGGCCGTTGGGCGACAGGCCGCTCAGCACCAGCCCGCCCCGCCCCAGCACGTCCCGGTAGGCGTTGTTGAACTCCCAGCGGTGACGGTGGCGCTCCGATATCTCGTCCGCGCCGTAGGCGGCGTGAGCCTTTGTACCGGGGACGAGGTGCGCCGGATAGGCTCCCAGCCGCATCGTGCCGCCCATGTCGGTTAATTCGTGCTGGTCGGGCATCAGGCTGATGACCGGGTGCTCGCAATTGCGGTCGAACTCGGTGCTGTTGGCCTCATCCGTCCGCAACACGGCGCGGGCCAACTCGATGCACATCACCTGCATGCCCAGGCACAACCCCAGGTAGGGAACCTTGTTCTCGCGCGCCCAGCGGGCGGCCATGATCTTGCCCTCGATGCCCCGCTCGCCAAAGCCGCCGGGCACGACGATGCCGCTGACGTCCGCCAACTGCTCCCATGCCTTGCCCCGCTCCAGGTCGGCCGAGTGAATCCACTCGATCTCCACCTGCCGGTTGTGGGCGCTGCCGGCGTGGTAGAGCGCCTCGCGGACGCTCATGTAGGCGTCGTGGAACTCGACGTACTTGCCTACCAAACCGATCTTGATTGCCGGCTTGGGCCGGCGCATCTCGGCGATCATCGCCGCCCATTCGCCCAGGTCGGGCATGACGGTCTGGGTCAGCCCCAACCGTTCAGTCACGAAGTTCGCCAGGGGCGTCTCCTCCAGCAACAGCGGGATGTTATAGAGGATGTCGCTGGTCACGGCCGGGATGACCGCCTCGCGCGGCACGTCGCAGAAGAGGGCGATCTTGTTGAGATGTTCTTCCGGGATGGGATAGTCGGCGCGGGCGACGATTACGTCGGGCTGGATGCCGATGCCGCGCAACTCGCGCACGCTGTGCTGCGTCGGCTTGGTCTTCAACTCGCGGCTGGCCCCGATGTAGGGCAGATAGGTGACGTGGACGTAGAGCGTGTTCTCCCGGCCGACGTCGGAGCGCATCTGGCGCAGCGCCTCCAGGAAGGGCAAGCTCTCGATGTCGCCGACCGTGCCGCCCACCTCAATCAGCACGATCTCGGCCCCGCTCTTGCTGGCGACGAGGGAGATGCAGCGCTTGATCTCATTGGTGATATGGGGAATGACCTGAATAGTGCCGCCCAGGTAGTCGCCGCGCCGCTCGCGGGCGATGACCTCGGCGTAGACCTTGCCGGTGGTCACGTTTGACGCCTGGTTCAGGTTGATGTCGATGAAACGCTCGTAGTGGCCCAGGTCGAGATCCGTCTCGGCCCCGTCGTCGGTGACGAAGACCTCGCCGTGCTGGTAAGGCGACATCGTGCCCGGATCGACGTTGATGTACGGGTCCAGCTTTTGCGCCGTCACGGAGAAGCCGCGCGCCTTCAGCAACCGGCCCAGCGCCGCGGCCGTGACGCCCTTGCCTACGGAACTGACCACGCCCCCGGTGAAGAATATGTACTTGGTCATGGTGACAATACCCCCTAAAACGAAAAGTGGGGCATGTTATCTTGGGATACATGCCCCACCACCTTCGGTTACCCTATGTCTGTGCGCGGATCGCCTCGTTGCATACCGGCCTCTCGACGGGGCAAAGCATAGCACATCGGGCTACCGGGCGCAAGCGCATTAGAGACCCGCCAGGTCGGCGGCCACAGCTTCCGTTCGCGCGAGAAAGCACTTTTCGCTGCCCACCTGTCAGGTCTGGACGCCCTTGATACAATCGTTCTGCAGGCAGGTTTCTCAGATACACCAGCAAGTGAGCACGATAGCTGCCCGCAATTCCCAAATCTACGAGGCCCAACATGATGCTAGATTTCACTGGCAAGAACGTTCTCATCACCGGCTCCTCGCGCGGCATCGGCCGCGCCATCGCCCAACTGTTCGCGGAACAGGGGGCGCGGGTGGCCGTCCACTATCACCACAACCGCGCCGCGGCGGAAGAGACAGTGGCCGCGCTGTCCGGCGGGCCGCATGCGCTGGTACAGGGCGACATCGCCGATCCGGCGGCCGTGGCGGCGCTGGTGGATGACGCGGTCGCGCAACTGGGCCGGCTCGACATCCTCGTCAATAATGCCGGCATCTATGAAGATCATCCCCTGGCCGACGTCTCCTACGAGGAGTGGCAGCGCAGTTGGGCGGCGGTCATGGGGGCCAACGTCTTCGGCGCGGCCAACGCCTGCTACTGCGCGGCGCGGCACATGATCGCGCAAGGCGGCGGCCGCATCGTCAACGTCTCCTCGCGCGGGGCCTTCCGCGGCGAGCCAACCGGCCCGGCCTATGGGGCCAGCAAGGCGGCGCTGAACGCCATGAGCCAGTCGTTGGCGAAGTACCTGGCCCCCTACCATATCTCCGTCGGCGTGGTCGCCCCCGGCTTTGTGCAGACGGACATGGCCCGCGAGGCCCTAACCGGCGAGCGCGGCGAGGAGATTCGGCGGCAAAGTCCGTTCAATCGTGTCGCCAAGCCCGAAGAAGTGGCCTACGCAGTGCTATTCCTCGCGTCCGAGGGAGCGGAGTTCATGACCGGGGCTATCATTGACGTCAACGGCGCTTCCTATTTGCGGACGTAGGAAGAAGATCTCACGCAAAGAGCGCAAAGGACGCCAAGAACGCTAAGAAGAATTCTTTTTCTTTGCGTTCTTGGCGTCCTTTGCGCTCTTTGCGTGAGCCTCTTTATCTCTTACGCACTGTAACTAAGGCTACGCCGAGGACGACCAGCGCCCCACCCACCAGGCTCAACGTCGAGGGCGCGACGCCAAACAGCAGCAGCGCCCACAGGATGGTCACCACCGGGCTGAGGGTCAGGATAATGGTATGGATGCTCATTGGCATCCGGCGCAGCGACAGGTAGTAGAGCGCCCGGCTGATGACCACGTCCACCGACCCGGCGACGAAAGCCAGCAGCCAGCCCATGCCGCTCGGCCAGACGAGTTGACCGCGGGCAGCGGCGAAAGCGAACAGGAAGAACGCCGTGGTTGCTATACGAAAGAGGAAGAAGTTGCCGAAGTCGATCCCTTCCCCATGCCGCTTGACCACGGCCGTGTGCAGCGCGTAGAGAAAGGTCGAGAGCAGCACCAGCAGCGAGCCGAGCCGCAGATACTCCCCCGGCTGGAAGCTGACGATAAAGACGCCGATTAGCGCCAGCAGCGCTCCCAGTACCTCGCCCCGCCGTAGCCGCTCGCGCAGCCAGAACAGGCTGAGTCCCAGGGCGAAAAGCACCGACGTCTTGCTCAGCAGTGAGGCCGCGCCGGGATCGATGAAGGCCACCGCGGCGTAGTTGATGACGGTCGAGGCCGCCACCAGCAGGCCAACCACGATGAAAAAACGCCAGTGGCGGCGAAAGATCGCCGGGCGCACATCGCCGCGCGCCGCCTGGAAGACGCCCACCTGCGCCGCGCCCACGGCCAGCACCAGAAACGACGACATCTCCGGCGGCAGGTGGGGCAGCAGGGCGCGGGCGAAGACGAAGTGCAGGCTATCGACGATGAGCAGCGCCATGAACAGCAGCGGCATGTTGGCGGCCAGGCCCGCCGGCCGCGCCTCGGTCGCCGGCGGGGTCACGGGGCGGCGACCGGCTCCACCACCTGGGCGGCGTCGCCGATGCGGATGATCCCCGGCGTCAGCACGCGCGCGTAGGCCCGCGACCAGCCGGGGTTCGTCCGCCCGGAGATGCGGTTGAAGTAGCTGTCGCGAAACGACTCCCGGATGGTCTCGCAGGGCGTGGCGTAGTGGGTGATCTCGATCTCCACCGTCTCGCCCAGGCGCAGCCGCAGGCCAGCCGCCACCCGCGACCAGTCCAGCCCGGCCAGCGTGACATTCTCGCCGGTGGAGCCGGGATAGATGGGATGCCCCTCGGCCTGGAGGGCCTGGATAAGTTCCAGCGAGTAGAGGGAGAGCGCTTTGTCCGGGCCGCCATGGTGGACTTTGTCATTGTGGTCGTCGCCGCGCAACCCCAAAAGGGTCACCTCAGCCGAGCGCAGCGGCAACTTGGGCACGCCGCCATCCGAGGCGTTGATCTGAAAGACGCGGGCTTGCCGGGAGGTATCGTCACTCATCGCTTGGTCTCCTGTGGGCGGGGAGTGTAGCGACAGATCGAAACAGCGTCAATCAGCGCAAAATCAGCGTCCCCTTCTTCGATCACGATGGCGCACGGCCTCGGCCGCGACGCGCATCGCCCCCAGCGTCACGCCGGCCGTCGATTGGCCGGGAAAGATCGAGTCGCCCACCAGCCACAGGTTAGGGATGCCCGTCTGCGGCCCGCGCGCGGCGAAGAGCGATCCCTGCGCAAAGCCGCCGACCATCCCGCCCGGCCGGCCGGTGTAGTACTGGAAGGTGACCGGTGTGCCGGGCAGACACAGCCGGATGGCGCGGCGCAGCCCGGGAATGGCCCGTTCGGCGGCGGTGATCAGCCGCTCGGCATACACCTCACGCCGCTCCTGGTAGGCGGCCTCGTCCGGCCCGTCGCGCAACCGCCACCAGGGCGCGATGTCCGTATGGGTGGAGAGTGTGGCCGCGCGCATACCGGGCGGGGCGCGACCGGGATCGCCAGCGGGTGCAAGCGACAGAAAGACAGAGTTGCCCTCTCCCAACGGCCGTGTCCCATCCGCAATGATCTGATGATGGTCGGGTGACCCAGCCGGTATGCAGTTCGCGTCCAGCCCCAGGTAGAGCGTGAACGCGCCCCAGGTCGGCTCCAGCCGTTGTACGTCGCGCCGCAGGCCCGGTGGCGCGTTGGCCCCCAACAGGTCGCGCAACCCCCAGGGCGTCACGTTCGCCAGCACGTAATCAGCGCTCAGGCTCAGCCCCTTGACGGTGTGGACAACCGCCGCCCGGCCGTCGCGCCCCACTTCAATGCGCTCCACCCGCTGGCGGTAGCGCACCTCGCCGCCGTTGGCCGCGATCCAGTCGGCCAGTGTACGCGCCAGCGAGCCAATGCCGCCGCGCACGTGGTTGACGCCGCGCCGCGGCAGATCGAGCGCCGCGCTGCCGTAGAGCGCGCCAGCCCGATCGGCTGTGGTCTGGGCGGAGATGAGCAGTTGGCCGTCGAGAAAGAGCCGAAAGAGCGGGTCGTCATCCGCCGCCAAATCGCCCACCGTGCGGCCCAGGTAGGGCAACGCGCGCAACGTCCGCGGGCGCAGCGCCGCGGCCAGCGTCGTCAGATCGGCCGCCGACCGGGGCGGCCAGGGAAACGGTCGGGAGGAGATGTCCCAGGAGAGGTCGGCCAGGCGCTCCTGGACGCGCCAGAAAGGCTCGGCCGTGGGGAAAGCGCGCCGCCGCTCCGCCCGCCAGGCCCCCCGGTCTGCCCACTGCGTCACCATCCGACCGTCGGGCAGATGGACGATCCATGCCGGATCGACCGGTGTAATGGGCCATTCCAGCCCCAGCGCCTCGGCCACGCGGGCGTGCGGCCCACCGGGCGCAAAACCGCCGGCCAGCGACGCCCCGGCGTCAAAGCGGTACTTCTGGTGATAGAAGGTTCCGGCGCTGCCGCCCGGGTAGACGTGGCCCTCCAGGACGGTGACGCGGTGGCCGGCGCGCACCAGCAGGGCCGCCGCCGTCAGCCCGCCCACGCCCGCGCCGACGACAACCGTGTGAGGCGCGCCGCTCACGAACCACCCGACCAGCGCGCCGCCTTCTGGAGCCGGGCCACGCCGCGCCGCGTCAGCAGCTTGCGCATGGTGAACAGATAGAGCAACCCTGGTCGGGCGAAGAGCAGCCGGCTCGCCAGACCGCGCCAACCGGTGTGGTGCTCGTAGACGATGTGGTCATCCACGCGCGTGCGGCCGTCGCCCAGCGGCGTGAAGCGATGAGTGTGCCGCCAGGACTTCAGCGGGCCGCGCACCTGGGTATCGGTGAAGCCGAGCGCCGTCACGTCGCTATGCACGGCCTGCCAGCGCACAGGCATGGGGCCGAACCAGAGCGTGAAGCGCGCTACCGACCCCTCGGCCAGCGGCTCGAAGGCATGAACCTGGGCGACGATGGGCAGCGGCGTCAACTGCCGCAAGACGCCGGTGTCCCGGTGAAAGGCGGACACGTCCTCGACCGGCGCGTCAACGGTGAAACTGTGGCTGAATTCCGGCATGACAACTCTCACGGAAGCTCGCTCTATCGCTCTCAACTCCCCAGTAATTCTAGTAAACTGTCCATATTTTATCAATGTTTTATGGGCAAAATTTCACGAAGACGGGTCAGAGATTTCTGAGAGGATGAGGCGAGCCGTAGGGAGCGGTAGACCTGAAAGCTATAATCGGGCGCGTGAAGTCATTGTTGCGCAAAGGATGCCTCATCTTCCTCATCGTGATGGTCGTTGTGGCCGTATCGCCCTTCTTGTGGCGAGGGGCCGTGAAGCTCTACTACCATCGCGCCATCCTCGAGCCGGCGGACGTGCCGCCGCAAGGCGTGGCGATTGTGTTCGGCGCGGCGGTCTATGGCAATGGGCGTCTTAGTCCTATTCTGCGCGACCGGGTGGACACGGCCATCGCTCTCTATGAATCTGGCCAGGTGGCACGGATCATCATGAGCGGCGACAACCGGGCGCAGGACTACGACGAGCCAAGCGCCATGATGGCCTACGCCGTCGAGCAGGGCGTCGATCCGGCCGACGTAGTGACCGACCCGGCCGGCACGCGCACCTATAACACCTGCTACCGGGCGCGCCACATCTTCGAGGTGGAACAGGCGGTGTTGGTGACCCAGGCTTTCCACCTGCCGCGGGCGCTGATGACCTGCCAGGGGTTGGGGATTGACGTGGTGGGCGCGGTGGCCGACCAGCACCGCTATCGAGGAGCGCGGTGGTACGAACTGCGCGAGACAGCGGCCACGCTAATGGCCGCGTGGGACGTGGCGCGGCAAAACCCGCCGCCGGTGTCCCAGGCGGTCGATGATTCCAGGGTTAGCTGGCCGCTGCAGCTAACCGAAGGGAACTAGCCGCGGCCAACCCCGATAGGGCGGCCCCTTCCACGCGCGGCCCATCGAACGCATCGCCGGCGAAGATGAGCGGCGTCGCCAGGCTGCTGTGCAGGCAGCGGCCCGGATAGGTGGTCAGCGGCACGGCGTGGCGCCAGCGATGCAGCGTCGCGGCGCGCACACTGCTCTCCAGCTTGTTCCCCTCCACGGCCACCAACGCCCGTAACTCGTCCAGCATCCAATCCAGCACCGCCTCGTCGCTCTCTTCCCAGCGGGCGGCGCTGGCCGACGGGCCGGCGTGGACGGTCAGAACGGAGCCGCCGGGCGAGATGCCCTTGCGCCGGTTGTCGGCAATCCAGCTAATCGGCTGATCCGGCCGTTGCAAGGCCCCAGGCTCGGGCAGCGCCACTTCGCGCGCCACTTCAAACAGACCACACAAGCACGGGCCAAAACGGATCGCCTCCAGCATCACCCGCTCGGCGGCCGGCAACGCCACGCCGCCCGCGTCGAGCAGCGCCAGTGATTGGGGCGCGGGTGGGGTCAGGATGAGCGCCCGGCCGGCGCAGGTCACGCCGTTCTCGTCGGTCGCCAGCCAGCCGCCATCCGTTGGGGCCACGGAGATGAGGCGCGTGGACGGTCGCAGAGATAACCCTTCGGCCAAATGGGCCGCCAGCACACCGAACCCGTCGCTCGCGGCGTAGCGGGGATAGCCGTCGGGCCGGGAGGTCAGCAGCGAGCCATCGGCCCACCCGCGCGACCACTCGTAGACCCAGCCGTTGGCCTTCCACGTCTCGACGAGACGGCTGAACACCGGCGTCCGTACGGTGAAGAACTGCGCCCCGATGTCGGCGCAGCCCTCGCCCAGAGGTCGCGTCGCCAGCCGCCCGCCCGGCCGCTCCCCTTCATCCAGGATGAGCGCGTCCAGCCCGGCGTCGCGCGCCTGCCGCGCGGCCATCAGGCCGGCCAGGCCCGCCCCGACGATAAGCACATCGACCACGAGGCCATCAGAAACGGTGATCGGCGCGCTCATACGTGGCGTTGCCGGATGACGAAGAAGGCCAGGATCGCCCCCAAAACGACGGCCGCGCCGATGAACAGCCATGAGGTGGTCACACGATTGCCCATCTCGGCCGGCGCAACCGTGGGCGTCGCCGCCGGCGCAGGCGAGGCGGCCAGAGCGAGCGTCACGACCTGTGGGGTGGCCGTGAGCGTGGGGGTGGCCGGTGTAGTTGGGGACGCGGCGGCCGTCGGCGACGCCGTAGCCGTTTCGGTAGCGGTTGGCGTCGCGCTGGCCTGTGGGGTTGAGGTAGCCGTCGGCGTCGCGGTCCGCGGCCGGCGGTCGGCGGTCGGCGTCACCGTCGGCGTCGCCAAGATCGCCCGCGTCGGATCGACCGTGGCGACGACCTGCGCCCGCGTGTCGCCCGCGCCGCTCTCCACCACGAATACCGGGGGGCCGCCGATGTCGCAGGCCGGCGAGCAACGCGCCCCGCCCAGGCGCACCTGGTAGTAACCTTTCAGCGCGCGCAGCGAGCGCTCCTCGCCCGTGGCCGAGACGAGTAGCGCCTCGTCGGTCAGCGCCGGCAGGCGCACCGTGACGGCGTCGGCCGTGCGCGCCCAGAGGATGCGCGTGATGCCCGCCGGCCGGCGGAACGTGAAGACATAGAAGTCGGACGTCGCCTGCCGCATGACCGGGTAGGTGAAGCCGCCCAGATAGCGGACGATGGTCTGATAGGCGTCGAAGGCCGGCCGCCGGCTGGCGTCCGGCCGCAGGATGCCGAACGACTCGCCGCCGGGTGGCAACAGTACGTCCAGCAGCTTGTAGACGCCCACGCGAGCCGTCCCCGCCCCATAGGCCAGCGCGTGCGCCTGCACCAGATACCACGCCTGCTGCTCCAGATCGACCTGGAAGCTCGGCCGCTCCACCGGCCAGAGTGGGTCAAGGTTGGGTGAGGCGTTGGTCTCGTTGATCCAGATCGGCTTGCGCAGGCCGAAGCGCTCCTGAATCGTCCACGTCTCCTCAACCAGCTGCTCCACCGTCTCGACGCGGAAGTAGATGTGCAGGGTGATCACGTCGAAGAAGTAGTTGTTGGCCGGCCCTTCCGGGTCGGCGGTCGCCACGTTCAGGAACTTGGCTAACCACTGCGGGTCGTGCCAGTACGACCAGCCGGCCAGGTGGATGACCGCCTGCGGGTCGTGCTCCTTGGCTACCAGGTAGGCGACCTTGAGTAGCCGGTAGTACTCAGCCGTCGTGCCGCTAAATTCGTGGCCGTAGACGCCGGGATCGATCTCCGGCTCGTTCCAGACGATCCAGTGGTGGACGCCTAACGGCGCGTAGTACTCCACCACGCGGCGAACGTAGTTGGCCCACAGGTTGTCGGGGTCGTCGATAGGCAAATCCAACCCGCGTGGCACACCGGAAAACGGCTCGCCATCGGTGGCCCAGGCGGGCGTGTTCTTCAGCAGGCCCATGACCATACGATCCTGAGCGCGCGCCTCGGTTAGCCACTCCTCCAGGACGTGGAGCGTGTTCCAATCTTCCGGGCCGGTCGGCTGGATTTCGTTCCAGTAGAACAGGATGCGATCCCAGCCGACGCCCAACTCGGCCGCCTCTGAGGGCTCCCAGAAGGATTCGATGACGCCGAAGCGGGGGTCGATCTCGTCGGTGGGCGTAGGCGTCGGACGTTCCGTCTGCGCCATGACAATGGAAACCGGCTGGGCCAATAACAAGAGCGCCAGCCCGACGAAGAGCAAGGTGTGTGTGCGATGAGTTTTATGCCGCATAGTGTCTGCCGTCAAAAGGCCAGGATGCCTGACCACAAAAGCGCGATTATAATGAATTTGGAGTGATTTCCCCAATTATGAACACACCCGCTCATAGCCAACCCCTCAAACTTCGCCCGGCGCAGGAGGACATCCTGGCCTATCGCGGCGGCCGCATGGCCGTCAGCGCCGTTCCCGGCAGCGGCAAGACGTTCACCCTGTCGCTGCTGGCCGCGCAACTGATCGCCGACGGCCAGGTAGACGCCGCCGCCGGCCAGCAAATTCTCGTGGTCACCTTTCTCAACGCCAGCGTGGACACCTTCCGGGCGCGCATCCGCCGCCGGCTGACGGAGATGGGGCTGCCCGACGCCGGCTACGACGTGCGCACACTGCACAGCCTGGCGCTGGAGATCGTGCGCTGGTCGGGCGACACGCTAAGCGAAGACCTGGCCGTGCTGGACGACGCCCAGAGCCGGCAATTGCTGGAGGCGTCGGTGGACGGCTGGATTAACGACAACGCCCGGCTGTGGGAGATGTTCCTGCCCGACTATGGCCAGGAGTACAGCCCGCAGATGATCGCCCGTTGGCGCGACATCACGGCGACGACGGCCGCGTCCTTCATCCGCGCCGCCAAGAACGAGCGCTACCGGCCGGAGGCTATTTTTGCGGCGTTACGGGCGGGGCAGAACCCTCTCCCCAGCCCTCTCCCACAGGGCGAGGGAGCAGAACCCCTTTACCCTACGGGAGAGGGCGCTTCCCCTCGCCCCGTGGGAGAGAATTCGGGAGAGGGCGTTCTCCCTCGCCCTGTGGGAGAGGGTTGGGGAGAGGGCGTTCCCCCTCGCCCTGTGGGAGAGGGCTGGGGAGAGGGCGAAATGAACGTGGCCCGCTCGCCGCTGATGCAGATGATGGCCGGTATCTACAGCCGCTACCAGACCACCCTGGCCCGGCAAGGCGGGCTGGACTACGACGACCTGATCTGGCACGCGGCCGATCGACTCGAGCACCGGCCCGATCTGGCCGAGAATCTACGCGCGCGCTGGCCCTACATCCTGGAGGACGAAGCCCAGGACAGCGTGCCCTTACAGGAAATCCTGCTGGAGCAGTTGACCGGCGCGAATGGCAACTGGGTGCGCGTCGGCGACCCGAACCAGGCCATCACCAGCACCTTCACCGCCGCCCACCCGCGCTTCTTTTCCCACTTCATCGACCGGCCGGACGTGGTTGCCCGGACGCTGCCCAACAGCGGGCGCTCCGCGCCCCTGATCATCGGCGCGGCCAACGCCATGCTGAACTGGGCGCTCGACCACCATCCCGTGCCCGAAGTCCGGCGCGACGCCTTCCGCCGCCAGGACATCCTGCCCGCGCCGCCCGGCGACAGCCAGCCCAACCCACCCGACAGCGAGGCCGAGATGCGCATCCGCGTCTACCGCCACCGCGAAGAGGAGGAATTGCCCAGTATCGCCCGGCTGGCCTGGGAGTACGCCCAGCAGAACCCCCACCACACGCTGGCCATTCTCGTCCCCACGCAGCAGGCAGGCTACGCCGTAGCCCGCCACCTGGACGCGCTGGACGCCGACTACGACAACCGGCTGCGCGGCAGCGGGCGGGAGCGCGAAGTTGCCGCGGCGCTCCACGCCGTGCTGGCCGTGCTGGCTAACCCGCTGGACGTGCGCGCTATCCAGTCGGCTGATCGGGGCCTGACCGAACTGCGCGAGACGGGGCCGCTCTACCAGCCCTTCCCCGGCGAGTCGGAGGACGCGGCGCGCTTCCAGGCGCTGCTGCGCAGCATCTACCGGCCGGAGTCCATTCTTTTCCCACGCGAGGAGGACTCACTGGCCGAGGCGCTGCCGGCCGGCGTGGCGACCGAGGAAGACGTGGCCCGCCTGGAACGGCTGGCTGGCTTCCTGCGCAGCAACTTCGACCTGCGCACGCTGCCGGTGGACGATCTGACGTTGTCGCTGGCCGACGCGCTGTTCGCGCCGCGGCCGGGCGCAGCCACCAACGGCGACGACGAGCAGGCGCAAGAACTCGACCTCGCTATCGCTTACCAGATCGCCAGCTTGCTGCGCCAGTGGCGGGAGGCGCAACCGGAGTGGCGCTTGCCCGAACTGGTGGCCCAGTTGCAACTCGTCGCCTCCGGCCGGCGCATGCTCAACGTCGTTCGCGCCGACGAGGGGTACGAGCCTCGCCCCGGCCGCATCTCGTTGACCACCCAGCACAGCGGCAAGGGGCTGGAGTGGGACGCCGTTTTCCTGGTCGGCATCGACGGCATGTGGATTCCGGGCAGTCTGGAAGCGCCCTTCCTGGGCGTCCACGACTTCCTGGGCGGCGACCCGCAGGCCGAGGCGACGGCGCAGTTGCACTACCTGATGCGCAGCGAGGCGGGCCTCTACCCCGACCGCACGGCGACCGAGTCAGCCCACATCGAGGTCATCTGCGAGCGGCTGCGGCTGCTCTACGTCGGTATCACCCGGGCGCGGCGCTATCTGCAGATCAGCCGCAGCCGGGCCACCCGCCGCCAGCGCGGCGAGCAGGAGACGGAGCCGGCGACGGTGTTGGGGGTGTTGTACCGCTATCTACAAGCGTTGGAGTAACTGGTTGCCCGCCAACGCGGGCAGCGTTCAAACAGGAGTGATCGATGACCTTCCCTTTCCTTGAAGAGAACGAGACATCCCGACGCCGGCTAGAAAGTTTTGTGCGCGGCCTGACCGATGAGCAGCTGACCCGGCCGACACCTTACGGCGGCACAGTCGCTGCCCTGCTGGCCCATCTAGCCTTCTGGGAGCGGCGCGTCCTGGTGCTGTTGCGCCGCTGGAAGGAGCAGGGCGTGGACGAGTCGCCGGTTGACCCGGATATGATCAATGACGCGCTTACGCCCTTCTTAACGGCGCTCGATCCGCGCGTGGCGGTTGAGCTTTGCCTGAATTCGGCCGCGGCCGTAGATGCCGAACTGGCGACGCTCACGCCCGAACTCGTAGCGGAAATCGAGGCCGCGCCCGTCTTCTTCCGCTTAAACCGCTCCTTGCATCGCGACGGTCATCTCAAGGACCTTGAGGCGATTCTACACTCATTAACGAATGGGTGAACAATCTGCGAATCTGCGTAGTCTGCGGATTCTTTACTCTTCGCACTCCCGCCCGCAGCCGTGCGTCCAGTGGTAGCCGTCGTGGGCGATGAGTTCGTCCGCCTCCGGCGGCCCCCACGTGCCGGACTCGTAGAAGTGGAGCGGCGGGGCGTGCTTCGACTCCCACCCTTCCAGGATAGGATCGATCAGTTCCCAGGCCAGTTCGATGGCGTCGCTGCGGGTGAAGAGCGAGGGATCCCCCTTGAGGATGTCCAGCAGCAGCCGCTCGTACGCTTCGGGAAT
>NZ_JAYRVJ010000413.1:0-5186 GCF_041918635.1 Promineifilum sp. (SeqCode) | reverse complement strand
GGTGCGCCCGCCCGTCGCGCCCACCGCCTGGGACAGCGACGACGGGCGCGGCGGCTGCGCGGCGCACTCCTCAGCCGTGACCGGGCCGAATAGCGCCGCCAGTCGGTACGGCTCGCCCAGCCCCAGAGGCATGACAAAGCCCTGGGTCAGCGTCCACTCGTCCGGCAGACCGAGTGTCAGGTAGTAGAGGCCCTGAACCACTTGGGGATTATAGGGATCGGTTTCGTCGCTGTAGCGGACGGCGGCGTAGAGCCGGTCGCCGGTAGGCGTCAGGGCGAGGTCGATGAGCGCGTCTCGGCCGGCCATGCCGACGGAGCCTGTCATGACAGGGATAACGATGGGCCGTTGCACCT
Organism: Promineifilum sp. (SeqCode); assembly: GCF_041918635.1. Taxonomy (NCBI): domain Bacteria; kingdom Bacillati; phylum Chloroflexota; class Ardenticatenia; order Promineifilales (SeqCode); family Promineifilaceae (SeqCode); genus Promineifilum (SeqCode); species Promineifilum sp. (SeqCode). The sequence goes on along the minus strand of NZ_JAYRVJ010000413.1, from coordinate 4,833 downwards.
GCCACGTGGTCAGGTCCACGATACTGATCGAGTGGGCGGCGGCATTGCCGACATAGGCGCGGCGGCCGTCGCCGGCCACTTCCACCGCCATCGGCCCCAGAACGTCGCCGAATGGTTGGCCCAGGACGATCCTTCGCGCCACGGTCAGCCGGTTGGCGTCAATGACCAGCAGCGCGTTGCCCGCGGCGTCGGCGGCCAGCAGCCAGCGCCCATCGGGTGTCAGCGTCAGGTCGGCCGGGAGGCCCGCGATCGCCAGCGGTGAGCCGGGCCGCGCCGTCCGCGTGGCCGTATCAAAGGCGTAGATCCGCCCCTCGCTCGGCGCGCCGGCGTCGCTGAACGATGGGGCGGCGACGTACAGCCGCTGGCCGTCGGGCGACAGGGCCAGGCTGAACGGCCGGTCTCCCTCTTCCAGCGCAAATGGCGCGCCGGGCAGCATCGCCATTTCCAGATTCGTCTCTTGGCGAAGCAATAGCTGTTCCAGCGCCTCTCCATCCAGCACCCGTACCTGACCGCTCTCGCCCAGATCTTCGCCGACGTAGAGCAACCGGCCGACGCGCGACCAGGCCAGACAGCCGATCATCGGATCCGGGTTCAGATCGCCGATGACGCGGCGCGTCCGGCCGTCGAGTAACGATAACGAGAGCGTTTGCTGCCGCCGAGTGAGCACGGCGATCCGCTCGCCGTCGGCGCGAAGGGCGACGTGCTGCCGGAAAAGCGGGGCGGGCAGGCTGAAATCCGCGTCGCCGCGATGCTCCGGCAGGTCGAGGAAGCGCGCCGCATCGGGGGGAGCCTCCTCGCCGGGTTGGGCAACTGGCTCGCCCACGTAAGCCCACTGCCCGTGCGACGCGATGGTCACCGTGGTCGGGATGTCGATGCCGGCCACGCGCTGCGGCGCGCCGATCCGATCCCCGGCCACCGTCCAGCGGGCGAAGTCGCCGTTGCGCAACTGCTCGCCGCCCGGCGCGCCGCCCGCCTCGCCCGCCCGCGCCGCCCGGTTAATGGCGTCGGCGAACTCCGGGAAGTCGATGGTGAAGTCGATGCGGCCCAACGCCCGGTAGCGGTCGAGCGAGACGCGCGTCGCCCCGTCGCCCTGGCCGACCAACACCTCTAGCGGCACCTCATACACCGGCGGCACGTGGCGCAGCCGGAACAGTCCGGCCAGCGCCCCGCCAGACGCGCCGTTCTGGCGCGGGGCCGCGCCCTCCCCCTGGGTCGCGCGCCACGTCAGGCCGGACGCGGCCGAGTAGTGCAGGCCGATGGGATCGGCTTCGGCCACCGCGCCGGCCGCGGCGACGGCGTGCCAGGCCGCCTCCCCTTCGCGCGCCTGCACCGCCAGCCAGACGCGGCCGGCCGGAAACTGGAACGCCTCCGGCAGCGCGGCGCTGAGCCAGGTCGGCGCGAGGGCCACGTCGCGATCCAGCTCGATGCGCACCGGCCGGGGCAGCAGCGGGTCGCCGAACGGCTTGCCGTCCACGTCGCCCAGCACGTTGAGGTCGAGCACAGCCGCCTGGCTGGTGCAACTGAGCAACAGGTCGACGGCCGTCGCCGGCGTAATGCGGGTCAGGCGGATGGGCTGGGCCTGGCCGCGGCCCGGCCGGATGGCGGCGGTAGCCGTCGGCGTGACCGGCCCCGTCGGGCCGACGGCCACGCGGCTGGACTCGAACGAGCCGAGCACGCGCACGGCGGCGCGGGTCACCTGCGCCCCGACCGGCAGAGCCACCTGGAGCGCCTCGCAGCCGTCTTGCGGAACCGTGCCGTGGCCGTAGGGCAGCGCGACCTCGCCCACACCCTCCGGCAGCGCCGACTCCTGGACGACGTACTCGATAGCGACCGACAGGTTGAGCCGGGTCAGGGCGTCGGAGTGAAGTACGAGCGGAATCTCGTAGTAGCCGTCTTTGACCTCGGCCTCGCTGAGGAAGAGTTGTAGGAACTCGGCGAAGTCGGTGCTCGTCTCGGCCGCGGTCATCTCGCCCACGCGCGTCCAGAACGGCGGCAATTCACCCAGGGCGACGCTGACGTTGGTGGGCACGGTGCGGATGGTGACCTGGCTGACGTTCAGATTTTGCGGCGCAGCCACGCTGGCCGCTTGCAGCCGGAACTTGGTCACCGTCAGACCCGGCAACACGCCGCTGGCCGGGACGTTGTAGAAATCGGTGTCGTCCGGGGTCGCCAGGGCGCCATCCTGCGTGATGCGCATGAAGACGCCGCCTCCCAGGTCAACCAGCAACACGCCGCCGTTGGTAGCAGCAGCGATGTTCGTTCCTCCAACCGCCGCCAGCGTGCGCCGCGCGTGGAAGTCCACCTCGACCGAGCCGAGCGTCGCGCCGGAGCCGGGCGCGACGGCGCGGGTCATGCCCCATTCGCCCACGTCGGGCGTGGTCGCGCCACTGCCGGGGAAGGTCAGCACCTCCTGGAACAGCAGGTCGGGCCGGCCGGGCGGGGCGACCGGCGTCACGGTGACGCGCGCGCTCGCGATTTGCGCGCCCGCCGGCAGTTGGCGCAGGATGACCGTGCGGTCGCCCTCGAAGCGGATTGTATCGCCTGGGAAGTTAGCGTTTAGTATCATGTGTCAATGCCCTGCCCTCTTTATCCCTCTCCCTAACCCTCTCCCAGTGGGCGAGGGGATAAGACCCTCTCCTTAACCCTCTCCCAGTGGGCGAGGGGATAAGACCCTCTCCCTAACCCTCTCCCAGTGGGCGAGGGGATAAGACCCTCTCCCTGGCCCTCTTCCACAGGGAGAGGAGATTGGTTCCCTCGCCCTGTGGGAGAGGGTTAGGGAGAGGGTCATGCGCGCAACAAAACCATCAACTTCAACTCGTTCAGCGCGTCCGCCCGGTCTTCGCGGGTCAGCGCCTCGCTCACTTCACTGGAGTAGACCGGCTGGCGCAGCAACCGCAGCGCGATACGATTCAGGTCGAGGTGCGACACCTCCAGTTGCGTCGGCGCGGGCTGGGGCCGGGGGCCGACGATGGGCGGGTCGAAATCGGAGAGCGCCTCGGTCAGGTAGTTCACCGTCTTGCGCGGCATGACCTTGACCCAGATCTCGTTCCAGTCGTCCTTCTGCTTCAGACTGCGCACCGTCCGCTCGTCGCGGCAGCAGCGGTCGAACCAGGGCGAGTGGGCGTACTGATCGTCGTCGAAGCGGTCGTTCGGCTCGCCGAAGATCGCGTCCCAAAACTCCGTCTCGATGTCGCCCAGGCTGGAATCGTCGTCGTAATCCACTTTGTACCAGGCCAGCAAGTCGCGCAGGGGGATGCGGAAGACCGGCCACTTCGACGACTCGATCTCGATGTTCTGCGCCGCCCCGCCGCCCTCCGGCACGTAGCGAATGCGCTTCTCGCTGGAATGGTAGATGAAGAAGTTGACCCACGTCAGCCGGTTATAGCCGTCCTCGGAGGCCACCACCTGGAAGTACTCCAACTGATACAGGTCGACCAGCGGGCAGTTCTGCAGATCGTGCTGGATGACCGACGCTTCTTGCTCGGCCGCGTTGGGGTTGAAGGTGAGCTTTTTGAACAGCCGCCGGTAGCCGCTCTCCTGGGATATGGCGCTGATCGCCTTCTGGACGATGTCGGCCGTGAGCGCTTCGATGCTCATACCATTGAGGGCCGCGGCGTCTTTGGCGTTGTCCACCTCCACAATGGCATCGACGGCGGCCTGCGACTGCACGCCGATGTCGGCCCGGATCAGCTTCTGCATGTCGTTCATCGTCTCGGCGGCGATCAAGTCGCCGGCCATGAACTCAACGTAAGGATCGTATATGTTAGCCATTTCACTATCTCCTTCATTTACATAATGGATCGATCGCTTTTGCTGCCCGCATCTGAGGATGCGGACTCTGCTTCTTACCGGTCATTTGCCACTAGGTAGGGGCGGGTTTGAAACCTGCCCCTACTGCCAACCACTTGCCACCCCGGTTCGCTCCCGCGTCACCTCCACCTGCACGCCCGCCGCCTTGGCCTGCAAGATGCCAGCCGGGCCGGGCTTCAGCGTCTCCTGCGTCAGGATTTCCAGCGGCTTGCCCAACACGCTCTGCCGCGCGTTTTCGAACGGCACGCCCTCGAAGATGACCTCAAAGTCGTACATGGCCGGGCCGGACGCGCGGGCGGAGATGGCGATCTGGTTGCCATAGGCCCCTCGCTCGCGCGCCGCGATCCGTAGGAAACCGTCAATCCCTTCCTCGGTCAGGTAGAGTTGCGCCTGGGTGCGCGTGTCGCCCAGCGTCAGGAAGCGCGGCTCGCGGAAGGGCATCGCCACCGGCTCCCAGCCCAGCGGGACGCGCGGCACGATCTCGGCCTCGATCAGCCGGGAGTCGTCGAAGACCTTCTCCACGTGGTTGTCGTCGCCGGCCGGCTCGGTGACGACGAATGGGTACAGTTCCGGCCGGTTGCGGCCCTGGCCGAAGCGCGCCTGGTTGAAGCGACCGCCGAAATGCTCCGGCAGATCGGCCGGCAGGTGCACGCGGAAAGCGCCGGGCCGGTAGCGAACGGTCGTAAACCGGATGTGCACGTCCGCGTCCGGCGGGTCATCGACCCCGGTGAAGACGGCTGCCACCGGTTCCGGCGGCGCGTTGGCCAGGCGGCTGGCGTCGAACACCCCCCGCTCCAGGCACACTTCGCCAGGGAAGCGCGCCCGGTCGAAGCGGGCCGAGTCGAAGCGCGGCGCGTAGCAGTCGAGAAAGCGCCAGTACGACCGCCCCAGCGGCAGCGACAGCGCCTCGATCTTCGCCAGCGATTCGGCCCGCACCAGCGCTGACGGCCGCGTCTGGATGGCGCGCACCAGGGCGTTGCCGGCGGCCGGGTCGTCGCCGAGGGTGACGCGCTCGTACACCTC
>NZ_JAYRVJ010000412.1:0-3830 GCF_041918635.1 Promineifilum sp. (SeqCode) | reverse complement strand
CCGCCTCGTCGGTGAAAGTCACGCGGCGCTCGGCGTCCTCCATGCCGTTAAACGGCCGGTTCAGCACCAGCCGCCCCTCTGTGCCCAGGATGTCAAAGTGGGTGTAGAACGGGGCGCGGAAGGCGCTGCTGATCTGGGCCAGCGCCCCGCCGGGGTAATGGAGCGCACCGGCGAACGACTCATCCACGCCGCTCGGCCCGATCCACTGGTCGCCGAAGACCCATTCCGGCGGCCCGCCCATGACGTATTGGGCCAGGCTGAGCGGGTAGATGCCCACGTCCCACAGGCTCCCCCCGCCCCACTCCGGCCGCAGGCGGATGTTGTCCCGGTCGTTCATCTTGAAGTTGAAGACCCCGCGCAGGGCCGTCACCTCGCCCAAGCGCCCGTCGCGCACCCACTCGCCGACGGCCCTGGTCTGCGGGTGGTGGCGATACATGAACGCCTCGACCAGCACCCGGCCGCTGGCCCGCGCCGCGGCGCTCATGCGATCCACCTCGGCCAGGCTGATGGCGAACGGCTTCTCGCACAGGACGTGGACGCCCCGCTCCAGCGCCCGCACCGCCCACTCGGCGTGCAGGTGGTTGGGCAGGCCGATGTAGACGGCGTCGATCTCGCCCGAGGCGAGCATGTCGTCATACGTCCCGAAGGCGCGGGGGATGCCCCAGGCGTCGGCATAGGCGTCGGCCGCGCCCTGGTCGCGGCTGGCGACGGCCACCAGCTCGCCGCGGGCCGAGGCGCGAATGGCGGGGATGAGGCGGCGGTTGATGTTGGCGGTGGAAAGTAGACCCCAGCGTACTTTGTCCATCGGTTCCTCCTAGGAGAAGAATCCGCAGATTTCGCAGATTTGGCAGATTTCTCAGAACTTGGTCTAGGGGGATTGTAAGTACTGAGGGGGAGATGGGCAATGGAAGCGGGGGACGCTCATTCTCACAGACAGCAGAAGCGCCAAACCTGACAGGTTTCCAGAAAACCTGTCAGGTTTGGCAAGTAGGCTCAGCGCCCGGCTGTTGATTACTGCCGGATAACCTTGAGGTCGACTACCCTGCCTCCTCTACCGCCGTAGAAGAAATCGGCGACGGCAATACCCTGGCCGGCCGGCATGTGCACGTAGGAGCGGATCCCGGCGCACACCGAGAGCGTCCCCCCTTCACGGTGATAATAGGAAATGCGGTGCTCGATCTCCGAGCCGCCTAAGTTAGTCTCGTGGTTGGAGCACCTGGGGAAGCCCGACACGCGATATTCGATCACCTGCTGGAACTTATGCCCGGCAGCACCCGGCCACGCCCCATAGGGCCATGCCTTGATCACGCTGTTGACCCCGGCGGCGACCATGGGAGGGCAATGCACAAAGGGGACGCCATAGGCGTCGGCGCGCACCTTGCCCACGTATCTCACGGTGGAGATGATGGTGTATGTGCCCACCGGCTTATTCTGGAAGTCCTTGCAGACCAACGATTCACTGTTGGCCGTGTTCAGAACCCATGGGGACTTGTGCTCAACCCAGGCATAGGTTCGCACCGATCCATCCGTGCTGCCGGCATGCTCAGACTGGGGCTTGACCCCCAACCTCACGTGCCAACCCTGCACATAATCGTACTGCTGGGCCAATACGACTGTTGGCGCCAGGACAGCCAATAGAAACAGTATGACCACCCATTTGGCAACTCGTTCTGTACGCATGGTTGTTCGACTCCTTTCCACAAGGCCAATCACGACGATGATGGCTTCCGGCGTGACTGGCCGCCGAATGCCAAGAGGGGATAGAGGCCGCCGTCGGGTCGAAGGTGCGTGTCGCGGTTTCGGGGATCGCCCGGATGAGGTATGGCTCCCCCACCCTGGCTATTCTGGTCGAACCGCATGGCCCGACAGAAAGTCTTAGCCCACTACTGGCTATTTTACTCTATTCAAGGCATCTTGCACAAGTGGTATTAGTTAGTTATAAATTAATTCTTTTGCTTGCCATTTGTACGTATTAATTCATAGCTCGCTGTAAGGATAATGTCATAGATGAAACAGCGCCTAGTAGCGCAAGCCTGAGCAGCCATCAGCGTCCTATTCTCGCATGATTGCCACCCGGCCCGGTTCCGGGTTTTGCCCGGCGGTACTATATAATCGCCTGAGGGATGGATAATGAGCCGGACTTGGCAATTCTGGATAGGGTGAGGGAACATGTATCTCGAACAATTCTTTATCGAAGGTCTGGGCTGCGCCTCCTATCTGGTCGGCGACGAGGGCGCGGGCCTGGCCGCTGTGGTCGATCCCGACCGTGAGGTGGATAAGTACCTGCGCGCCGCCGCGGCCCACGGGCTGACCATCACCCACGTCATCGAGACGCACCTCCATGCCGACCACGTCAGCGGCAGCACCGAGCTGCGGGCGCGCACCGGGGCGGACATCTACCTCCACGAGGCGGCCGGCGTCGCCTTCCCCCACCGGCCGCTGCGCGCCGGGGACACGCTGGAATTGGGCAACCTCCATCTGGCCGTCCGCCACACGCCCGGCCACACCCCGGATAGCATTACCCTGCTGGTGACCGACCTGAACCGGGCCAAGGAGCCGTGGATGGCTCTGACCGGCGACACGCTCTTCGTCGGCGACGTGGGCCGGCCCGATCTGGTCGGCCCGGACGCGGCGCGCGGCCTGGCTTCGCAGATGTACGACACGCTCCAACGCGAGATTTTGCCCCTGCCCGACGGCGTGCTCGTCTTTCCCGGCCACGGCGCGGGGTCGCTGTGCGGCAAGGCGCTGACCCCGGTGCGCAGCACCACCATCGGCTACGAGCGCCACCACAACCCGGCCCTCTTCCCGCTGGCGCGCGAGGCGTTCATCGACTTCGCCGTGGCCGATCTGCCGGAGCAGCCGGCCAACGTGCGGCGCATCAAGGGGCTGAACCGGCGCGGCCCGCGCCCGCTGGGCGAGGTAACGCCCCGGCCGGTCGCCATCCGCGAGTCCATCGCTCACTTCCAGGGCGGCGCGGCGCTGCTCGACCTGCGCGACGCGGCGGCTTTCAGGACGGCCCACATTCCCGGCGCGATCCATCTGGAACTGGACGATCAACTCAGCAACCGCGTCGGCTTCGTGCTGCCGCCCGACGCGCCGATCATCCTGCTACTGGGCGAGCCGCCCTACACCGACCTGGCCGCCACCTACCGCCGCGCCGTCTATGCCCTGGCCCGCGTCGGCTATGATGAGGTGGTCGGCTATCTGGCCGAGGGGTTGGACGTGTGGGCGGAGTATGGCCTGCCGCTGGCGGCCGGCGACGTGCGCGAGATCACGCCGGCGCAGTTGAGCGAATTGCTGGCGGCCGGCGACGAATCCGCGCCGGTCGTCATCGACGTGCGCGAGCCGTGGGAGTACGCCCAGGGGCGCGTGCCCGGCGCGCGCCTCATCCCGCTGGGCGAGCTGCTGGGGCGCGTGGGCGAGCTGGACGCGGCGCGGCCAACGGCGCTCATCTGCGCCACGGGCAGCCGCAGCCGGTCGGCCGCCGCGCTGCTGGGCCAGCAGGGGTTCGAGACGGTCTACAACGTCGCCGGCGGGACGGTGGGGTGGATGGAGGGTGGATTGCCGTTGGAACGGTAGGGGCGCACCTGCGTGTGCGCCCTGGGGCAGTAGGGGCGCACCTGCGTGTGCGCCCTGGGGCAGGCTGCGTGTGCGCCCTGGGGCAGGCTGCGTGTGCGCCCTGGGGCAGGCTGCGTGTGCGCCCTGGGGCAGGCTGCGTGTGCGCCCTGGGGCAGACACGCAGGTCTGCCCCTACCTTACGCGCCGGGGCGCGCCCGCAGCCGCGTCTGACCGGCCCAGCTATCGGCCAGGAAGAGCAGGCCGATGACGAT
>NZ_JAYRVJ010000411.1:0-2689 GCF_041918635.1 Promineifilum sp. (SeqCode) | reverse complement strand
GGGGAAGGTGGTCTCTTCGGTGCCGTAGAGGGCGACGATCTGGCCCGTACAGCGCACTGTCTGGGGGGAGGCGGCGGCCGGATCGTCGCTGGCGCAGGCCATGTTCTCGATCTCCACGCCGCTGACCGTGTCGAAGGTGTGGAGTTCGCGCTCCAGGACGCTCTCCATCTCGGCACACAGGCCGGCGCGGATGGCCTCGGCGTCGCCCTGCACCTTGGCGCTGAGGTACGCCTCGACGGCGCGGGCGGCGGGGTCGGGGGTGGGGCCGCTATCGGCCGTCGGCTCGTCGCCCCCGCCGCAGGCGGACAGCAGGGCGATAATCAACAGAAACAGCAAACCAATCTTCTTCATAGGCTCTCGTCGCGCCGGTGAATGTCCGGCAAGGGGGGATTATAGCCCATTGACTGAAGACCGGCCCGCCTTGGGCCAACGGTTGAAACCCGTTGGCTGGCAGGCGAAACACGTTCCAAACGTGTTGGCCGTGCGGCCAACGACCCGTCCCAACCCGGTCTCAACGGGCTTTGCCTGTCAGCCGCGGCGTTTCAGCCCACGGCAGAGGAAGATGCGATTGCTCTATCCGTTCGGCACGTGCCTACGCGGCCCGGCTGGCTTTCTGCTATACTCATATTATGCCGGAGATCAGTCGCTTCCTGGGTATCATTATTACCATGTATTACAGTGAACATCCGCCAGCGCACTTTCACGTGCGCTATGGCCAGTATAAGGCGGTCATCGCCATCGAATCGCTGACATTGCTGCAGGGCGCGTTGCCGCCGCGCGTTCGTGGCCTGGTTGTGGAATGGGCGGCCGTTCATCAGGCGGAACTGCTTGCCAACTAGCAGCTTGCCAGAGGACAGGAACCCCTGCGGCCCATTGAGCCGCTGGAGTAGACTTATGCTCAAGGATGTCGTTGAGGTGCAACCCCTGGATGGCTACCGGCTGCGTCTCCGCTTCGAGGATGGCGCGGCCGGCGACGTGGACGTGGCCGAACTGGTGGCGTTCCGCGGCGTCTTCGCGCCGTTGGCAGACAAAGCTTACTTCGACCGCGTGCGCGTGGAGCCGGATTTGGGAACTATCGTTTGGCCGGATGGCGCGGACCTGGACCCGGACGTGCTCTATGCGCTGGCGACGCCTGCTCACTACTACCTATTCAACGTCTTCGATGATCCGTCTTAATCCATCCAACACAACCAACGCCGTCAAATCCTGCACCGCATGCCCCCGCTGAAATGCGGCCGGGTCGCCGTAGTCGTGCGGTAGGTCGTCAATGACCAGGTGCACCCCGTCCGCGTCCAGTCCGCGGTTGGGCAGCGTCTCGGCCGCGCGGTCGAAGTCCCACAGCGGCACGTGGTACTCGGCGGCCAGGGCGCGCAGGATGTCGTTGTTCTCGTTGCTGCCCTCGAAGCGGTCGGCCTTGGTGCCGATGATGGGGATAACCCCCTGCTCGAGGCAGAACTCGATGACCTCCTTGACGTTGTAGCGGAAGCCGTCGGGCGCGCCGGCGTCGTTGGAGCCTAATCGCACGAAGAGGACGCTGGGGTTCTGCAGGCGGAACTCGCAGGCCAGCAGGTGCTCGCCCGGCAGGCACCACGCTTCGTCGGCCCACATCGGATCGAAGACGGTCCAGGAGTGCAGCCCGTGGCGCGCGGCCACGCCGTGGCGGGCGAAGGAGCCGGCCCAGCGGTCGATCGTCGCTTGCAGGTGGCCGAAGTCGCCCAGGGTGTAGTCGCCGCTGTCGAACGGGCCAAGGAAGTGGGGGTTCAGCAGGGTGCTGTCGCCCAGCTTGGAGAGGGCGCGCGGGTCGCGGCCGAGCGCCTGCCCTTTCGCGTAGATAGCCTGGATGTTGGCGGCCGTCTCCGGCGGCAGCGGGGCGATGTCGGCCAGGGGGACGCCGTTGATGGTTTGCGGGCCGAGGGGGGTGGAAGAGGGCAGGGGAGCCGGGGAGCGGGGGAGCGGGGGGGAGGTGGAAGGCGGGGGTGCGGGGGTATCGGCCGGCGCGAGGGTCGCGTCGGGCGGCGCGGGCAGGGCGGCCACGGCGGTCATGGTCGCCGCCGAGGGGGTTGGGCCGTCGTTCTGCTCCACCACCGGGGCGGGGAGCGCGCCGGCGGCCGTGGGCGCGACGGCTAGGGACGGCGCCGCCGTTCCGGTCGCGCCATTCGCCGCGCAGCCGGCTAAAAGGAGCGAGCCAAGCAGCAGTCCTAGTATCAGCGTAAGCTTCTTTGTCAGCATAACGTTCAGGTCACATCTGGCCGCGCGGGTTGTTGAAGCTTGCGAATTAAACACGGATAGGACACGGATTGAACGGATCAAACGGATTGACCGTTTTCACCGTAGGCTTCAATCCGTAGAATCCGTCTTATCCGTGTCCTATCCGTGTTTAATTGGCAACTCTCCACATTCTACCCTTCAATCACCAACCGCCACAGCGCATCCAGCATCATCAGCGCCGTCAGGTTGTGCATGGCGTGGCCGCGGGTGAAGGCGGTCGGATCGGCGTAGTCGTGGGCGAAGAAGGTCAGCATGTGCGCCGCGTCCACGTCCAACCCCCGGCCGGGCAGCGTGCCGGCCACCACGTCGTAGTCCCACAGCGGGATGCGGTAGTCGGCGGCGATGCGGCGCAGGATGTCGTTGTTCTCGTTGCTGCCCTCGTGCCGGTCGCCCTTGGTGCCGATGACGGGCAGCACGCCGG